>JAAXHY010000462.1 GCA_012270665.1 Dehalococcoidia bacterium | reverse complement strand
TTGCAGGACCGCGGCGCGCGCTTTGGGACGACGGCTAAGATCGTCTGCATGTGTAACCAGGTGATTCCGCAGCTGATTGATTGCGTTAGACAGACTCTCGGATGTGTTATCGCTGATTCTCTCGTGCCCATGCCCGACGTGTTGCCTTACGACGACTTCCGGCAAAAGCGCCGCATGGTAGAACTTGGATATTCTGAAAATCAGGTCCATGTCGTTGTTTCGTGGCAGATTTTCGTCGAAGCCTTCGACTTCCTTGGCCACCTTCGTCCTCACCATGAGCGCGGAAGTAGGGCCAAGAGTCCGCATGGCGAGAAGGGTGTCGAAGACATCTCCCTCCATTCTGACCCGTTCGTCAGGCGTCACATCGCCAGTCGAGTCATCTACGAAATCCACCCACCCATAGACCAACCCGACTCTGTGCGGAGAGGAATCGAGTATTTCAACTTGACGCTCGAGTTTGGTCGGGAGCCATTCATCATCATCGTCAAGAAAGGCTAAGTATTCCCCCAGCGCCATTTCGATCCCCGTATTTCGGGCCGCGGAAGCCCCTCCGCTCCGATCTCTCCTAACGGACCGGATACGAGGATCGTCAAAACCGGAGATGACGGCCTGGGTATTGTCAGACGAATCGTCGTCAACCAGGATGACTTCGTAGTCGCTATAAGTCTGGACCTGCACGCTCTTGACCGCGCGCGTCAAGAGCGCGGCGCGGTTATGAGTGGGAATGATGACGCTGACTCTCGGAGAATTGAATGCCGTCATGCTCGATTTATCCTTGTGGGACGAGAAACTGGCTGTCTCATGCCCGTTCGTCGAGCGCTTCACGCGCTATTGATAGAAATTTCGACGAACTGTTTTTCCAACTTAATTCACTCTCGACCTGTCTTCTGCCATTTTCCCCTAACGCGCGCGCTTTGGAAGTGTCCTCGATGAGTTCGATGATGGCGTCGGCTATCTCTTCGACATCGTTCGAGTCCACTAACAGACCGTTTTCCTCGTGTGTAATGAACTCCACGGGGCCACCGGAGCGCCCTCCGATAACCGGCTTGCCGAATCCCATCGCTTCCAGGAATACGATTCCAAACGGTTCTCCCTCCGAGGGGTGCGCAAAGACATCGCATCGCTGAAAGCACTCAAACTTCTCGTCGCCTGTCAGCGGTCCCATGAATGTGATGGAATCCGCTGCGGGTGAATCAGCCGCAAGCTGCCTCAACTCCGCTTCGTCAATTCCGGCGCCAACGATTATGTATCGGGCGTTTGGGAACCTGGATACAACTTTGGGCATAGCCTGTATCACGCTGTCTATTCGCTTGAAGCGCACAAGCCTGGTGACGGAAAGTATTATCGGGCTTCCGGCGGGGAAGGCGGCGTCCACTCGTGGAAATCTCCCTTGATAACCGCGACCTCGATAGGCGTCTATTTCTCTAGCGTCGAAGCCGTTGTATATTACGGTGGCCTTGGCCGCTTTAGCGCCGTCCGCCAGCGCCAATGAGCGCATATAGTCGCTCACCGGCATGACATGGGCGGCGGACCGGACGACTGCCCTGCGATAGGACTCCCATTTTTGTTTCTCAGTGAATTCGTATCCATGAACGAAAAGGAAATACGGCGTCCGGGTTAGTTTCGATGTGACCACAACGCCTAGAGAGGCAAGGAAACTCCAGTGGTCTATGATGAGGTAATCGGGTTTCAGACGGAGGAAGGCGGCGAAGACAGCGAAGAGAATTGCCATCATCCTGGCTATCGCGATGAACTTCCCCAATCCTCTCGTTGAACTGCCGGATGTTGACGATGGCATATTGAATCTAACCACCGGGTATCCACAGGTCCGGTCGAATTCCGCTCCTCCAGGTCTCGACGGCGTGAGGACTGTGATATGTTCTCCCAGTTCGATCAGGTGTCTGGTCATCTGGTGGGTGTGTTCAGCGATGCCTCCGAGGTTGGGCTTGAAATCCATCGCTATGTAAAGGCCGGTTGGCATGGTGAGTTTTGGTTCTCCATCGCATTCGCGGCTCTTATGAGTCTGAGAACATTGTATCAGAGCGCGCGGATGGGGCCTGACCTTTCGGAAGGGGAACCGCGAGGAATTTATATCCGGCGTATATCTATTGCCCGCGTCCAAATATGAATGAGCGCAGATTCCTCGCGCCCGCCCTGTATCTTCTCAGCGGAGTGGCATACCAAATGAAAGACCTGCCGAAGTACGCCAGTCGCGAGAGGTTGTCCGGGCTGAAAGGCTCTATCCCGAAAGCCTTGAGTATGTATCCGAAAGCGCGGCGCGTCTGTTTGACGCGCATGAGGCCGGCGGCCGACGCCGCGTAGAATCCGGCGAGCGCTCGGGGCCGACGCCGCAACTCGTCCCCGAACTTTTCCATATGGACTTCCAGAAACTTGTCATAAGCGGAGGGCGAGACGGTCTGACTCAGCCTGTCATAGGCGTGATTTATGTGCACGCGCGCGACTGCCGCGGGCACGTAATCAGCGTCGCATATCTGGGTAACGGACGCCGCGAACACCGCGTCTTCACCGATGGTCGCTAGGCGTTTGTCATAGCCCCCCACCCGGCGGACGATGGAGGCGCGAATGCAGGGATACAACATAAAGGCGGTATCGGCCGTGCCTATGAGAGCCGCCTCGAAGGCGGCGCGGCCCCTGTGAGTGTTCTGAACGTTTCGGGGTATGCGTATGGCTCCCGTTTCGTCGTTTATCTCCTCTATCCACCCATACACCATTCCAACGCCGGGCGTGGAATCGAGCGTGGACACCTGGTCGGCGAGACGATTGGGCGTGCATTCGTCATCGTCATCCAGGAACGCGATGTATTCGCCTCTCGCGCTGGCTATGCCCGTGTTGCGCGCCTCTGACGCGCCCCGGTTCACCCCGTGCCTTATGGAGCGGACCCGCGGATCATCGAATCTCCGAATGACCTCCTGGGTATGGTCGGTCGAACAGTCATCTACTACGATGATTTCGTAGTCGTCGTAGGTCTGCGCCAAGGCGCTGTTGATGGCGCGCGGCAGCAGGTCCGCTCGGTTGTATGTAGCGATTATGAGGCTGACTTTGGGGATTTCAGATTGAGCCATCTTTCAGTTTTTCAATCCGCGCCGCATCACGTATGAACAGAGCGCCGCGACCCTGTGACGATGCCTCAGAAGCGCGAGCGGAGCGCCAACCGGGTCGGACTTCATGGAGCGCATGACGGTCAGCAGAGATTGACCGAAGGCGCCGGATCTCATCTCTGACGCCGCCAATCGGCGAAGCGTATGGGCGTATAGAGAATGCCTCCTCAACTCATCGCCGTGCTTTTCCAGGTGCGTCCGGAGAAAATTGACTTCACCCAACCTTCTGGCTTCCGTGTCGTCTCCCTGCCGTATGCGCCCATGTTCTATATGCAGCTTGGCGACGACTTCGGGGACGACGGCCGCGTGCCACTGACGGGCGATGCGACAGATGAAGTCATTGTCATTTCCCCGCGTAAGTCTTTCGTCGAATCCGCCAACTTCACGGCAGACGTCCGAGCGTACCAGCAATGCGCTTGTGGGAGCGGGAAGTCCCAGGTTCAATGTGTACTCGAAGATGTCGCCCTCCACCGTCTCATGGTAGCTGGATATCAGGCGACCCGTGGAATCGTCAATCTCATCCACCCACCCATACACCAGTCCCACGCCGGGCGGCGAGGAGTCGAGAATCTCTACCTGCTTTTCCAGCTTGGTCGGAAGCCATTCGTCATCATCGTCCAGGAACGCGACGCACTCTCCGCGCGCGTTTGCGATCCCGGTGTTGATAGCGGCGGACTGCCTCTTGTTCGTCTCGTGCCTGATTGATCGGATGCGTGAGTCCGTGAATCGCGCGATCACGTCCTGGGTGTTGTCCGGAGAGCAGTCGTCAACGATGATGACTTCGTAGTTAGAGAAGGTTTGCGCCAGCGCGCTCTTGACGGCGCGCGGCAGCAGGCCGGCGCGATTGAATGTAGTGATGATCACACTAACTTTTGGCGACCCTGCCTGGTTCATATGCGCGCGTATCATCTATCGAATTCGTGGAACTGGTTAGTGGAACTGGTTAAAGGTAACGATAACGCTCTAATTTTTCTTCCGGGACCCAGCCCGCCTGAATCAGTTTCTCATACTCACCGGCAAAATGCCTGCGTATGGACGACAGGGTCGCTTCATCCGGCATTGGGTGGCGAGTGGCGAGAGTAGCGCTGCGGAATCTATCATACAGGCGGAGCAGCAGAGCGTTGCGCCCGATCAGCGCCTTGATGTTATATCTTTTCCACAACTCGAGGGCCCAACCGTAACGACTGGCGACAAGTGCGTTGAGAGCGATAGGTTCCGATTTTGCGTAGTTCTTTCGGACACTCGTTACATTCTGTTTGCTCCCCGTCATCATCCGGCCAACCTCCTCCGCGCTAGCCGCCCCGCAGAGGAGTTCAGACAGGACGGCAAAGTATGAATCGGGATCGCCCTCGATATCCTCATACAGCATTATCCTCGTCTTGGGGAACCAATCCATCAGTGAGCTGACAAGCGCCCCGTGATGAAATGCCTCCCATTTCCGCTCATTGCCCACCGTATAGAGTTCGTTGAGGAACTTATCGAATGTATTCAAGCGTGGATGACTATGCAATATCCAGTGCCACCATTCGACGAAGTACGAAAACACATATGTTTCCGGCGCGCGCAGCGTCAGCATCACGGTCACGTCACAGTTCTGAAAAGCGTCCGCTAAATTCTGCGCGACATCGGCGAATGGCAGAGGAGTTATAGTATAGAGACCAATCCCCAGGGAGAAATCAACGTCGCCGATGATGCTCTCGTTGCTTATGACGTTGAGCCTCTCAGCGTCTAAGACCGTAGATTCCCATTCAGGAGGCAGCGCGTACGATTCCTCATCGCGCGGTACTTTATATCTCAGTGGCGTCAGGTTATTAAGCCTGTCATAGGCTTTGATTCCATCATTGCTTCGCCCAATGAAGTTGATCCGACCTTGCTCGTGCAAAGGAATGAGAACATTATTTCGCAACGAGGTAGTGGCGGTTTTGGGCAGACCCACGTGTAATAGCAACTTATATGGCTTCGCCTGAGATGAGGTCATTCTCTCTCCACATGGCCGATGTATCTCTCAGCCTCATATTCAGTACCGGGCAGATTATAAGATATTTATTCTACGACAAGTTTGTCAAAGGGGCATATCAGCGCATTTTCAAAGTCTGTCACGGTTTCGCCTGATGCTTCATTCTATGTTACAATAATGGCATAGATTTAGAACATACGCATAAATCGTTGTTTATAGCGCAGGCCAAAAGACA
>JAAXHY010000065.1 GCA_012270665.1 Dehalococcoidia bacterium | reverse complement strand
GTGAACTTCGCGGTGAACCAGTTCAACGATCTGTCCGCGCCCGGCGTGCAGGACATCGTCTCCAGGCTGTCGGAGGGCGGCACGCTCTCTCCGGACCAGCTTGTGGACCGATGCCTGGACCTTGTGGGGCCGCTGGAAGTGGGCGAGGACACGCGCACCGCGCTGTCGGCATACGCGGACAGCGTCGGGGACGTTGACCTCGGCAGCGACGAGGCGAGGACGGAGAACGCGGGCAAGGTGGCGCGTATGCTCCAGCTCATAGTCGCGTCCCGTGAGTACCAGTTCGCATAAGACATTCATGGACTCCCGAATGAGCGGGAGTCCAATCCTCTATACAAAAGAACGCCCTCAATACCTTCAGGAGGTATAACCCAAATGGCAGGCAACGGAAACGGAAAAGACCCGGTCCTAGTAATCGTCCAGCTATCCGGCGGCAACGACTTCATGAACACCGTAATCCCATATATGAACCCGGTGTATTACGACAACCGCCGTCTCGTGTACGTCCCGCAGGAAGACGCCATCCCGATAGACGATACGCTGGCATTCCATCCCAAGATGAACGAATTCAAAGACCTGTACGACCGCGGAATGGTCGGGATCGTGCAGGGTATCGGATATCCGAACTCCAACCGCTCCCACTTCAGGGGCATGGACATCTGGCACACCTGCGAGCCGGATAAGGTGGAGACCATAGGCTGGGTTGGCCGCACTCTGAAAGAACTGGACCCGGACGGCGCGAACCCGCTGGCGGGTATCAACTTCGGCGTTGGACTCCCGCGCGCAATGGCCATGCCCGGCGTTCCTGTGACCAGCGTGTCGAACCTGGACAACTACGGACTCATGACGGGCATCGAGGCCCAGGACCAGCGCGACCAGGCGCTTGACATCTTCAAGCAGATGTACGGCCCCGCCATTGGGACCGGTCCAGTGATGGAGTACCTGTCCAGGACCGGACAGGACGTGCTGACCGGCGCGGATATTCTGAAGACCGTCCCGGACCAGTACGAGTCCACGGTCGAGTACGCCGACAACGCAATCGCGAAGAGTCTGCGGGACATTGCGAGAGTTCATACCTCGGACCTGGGCACGCGCATCTTCTACACACAGCACGGCGGATACGACACCCATGCCAACGAGCTCCCGACACATCCCAAGCTGATTGGCGACCTGTCAGGCGCGATCTATGACTTCTTCGCCGACCTGGAGGAGCACGACGCGGACGACAACGTGGTCATGCTGGTGTTCACCGAGTTCGGCCGGCGTATCTACGACAACGGGTCCGGCACCGACCACGGGTCGGGCGGCGGCGCGTTCCTCATCGGCAAGCCTGTCGAGGGCGGCCTCTATTCGGAGTACCCGTCGCTGGATCGCAGCCAGTGGGCGAAGGGCGAAGATCTAGAGCACACGATTGACTACCGCGGCATCTACGGAACGCTGCTGGAGCAGTGGCTCAGCGTGGAGGCGGCGCCGATAGTCAACGGACACTACGAACAGATAAACCCGTTCAAGGAAGGCTGAGGAAGGCTGAGCCTTCACCCTTATCCTGGGAGCGGCGCAGAGAGACGGAATCGAGAATCCAGTTCCAGCGGGAGTAGTTCTTGTGACTGCCCTCACTGGAACTGATGACTAAGAACTAAGAACTGAAAACCAACGACGAGGCAGTACAAATGGCACGACCATACGCTCTACTCAGGTCCGGCTTTCCCTACTACCTGACGATGGGACAGCGCAGGGTAACAACCAATCCAGTGGACGTCGGTTTCGGGGAGGAGAATGTGTACGTTCTCACTCGCGGCGGTCTTGGAAATGACGTCAGGGTCATCAACTGGGAGGATGAGAACCTCGGCAGGCGCGGAGAGGGCAACTTCACCTGGCCCGCCGGTCTGCTGGTGGACGAGGAAGAGAACCTGTATGTCTCGGACGAAGCGAAGCACAACGTGACCGTCATGGACAAGGATGGGAATGTTCTGGAGACGTGGGGAGAGCAGGGTTCGGA
>JAAXHY010000199.1 GCA_012270665.1 Dehalococcoidia bacterium | reverse complement strand
ACTCCGTGGAGGCCGGCCATGATCGAAACCCTGATGTCCAAGGCCATCGAATATACTCCGGCGGACAGGCTTGGCGTTATCGAGAGGGCTTACTCATACGCCGAAGACGCGCACAGAGGGCAGAAGCGCAAGTCAGGCGAGCCTTTTATCACGCACCCGCTTGAGATCGCCATCGCGTTGGCCGACCTGAAACTTGACGCGGACGCGCTGGCCGCAGCCCTTCTGCACGACGTCGTGGAGGACAGCGACGACATCCTCGTTCAGGACATAAGGGAGCAATTTGGAGATGAGATAGCCCGCCTGGTTGACGGTGTAACCAAGTTGACCGAAGCCGATCTTGTGGCGTCTGACAGAAGCTCCGACGCATTGGCGGGACACGCACAGGCCGAGACGATCCGCAAGATGATGATGGCGATGGCCCGAGATATAAGAGTGGTTCTTATAAAGCTGGCCGACCGCCTTCACAATATGAGGACTATCCAGTACCTGTCGAAAGCCAAGCGAATCGAGAAGGCGCAGGAAACGCTGCATATATACGCGCCGCTTGCCCACAGGCTCGGTATCTGGGAGATGAAGTGGCAGTTGGAGGATTTGTCTTTCCAGCAGACGAACCCGCAGGAGTACAAGGCCATTTCAAGGCGCCTCAACTCGAAGCGAGCAGAGCGCGAAGCATACATCAACAGCGCCAGGGATATACTCCAGAGAGAGTTGGACAATGCCCATATAGGCGCTGAAGTCTTCGGGAGACCCAAGCACATCTACTCGATCTACAACAAAATCGCCAAGTACCAATCTCAGAACAAGACTGTCGACGATATACATGACCTGTTTGCGTTGCGGGTCCTGGTGAACGACGTTCAAGAGTGTTACACAGCTCTGGGCGTCATCCATACCCTGTGGCGACCGGTACCCGGCGAGTTCGATGATTATATTGCCAATCCGAAGGACAACCTCTATCAGTCCATTCACACTACGGTAATCGCTGAAGACGGTCTCCCTGTCGAGATTCAGGTCCGAACGCATGAAATGCACCACATAGCCGAATACGGTGTAGCGGCTCACTGGCTCTACAAGGAGGGTAAGCCGGGCGACGAAACTTTCGAGCAGAAGATGGCCAGAGTGAGGCAGGTGGTCGAATGGCAGCGTGACCTGTCCGAGGATGTCGTGAGTTCACTTCGCACCGACATCTTCCAGAACCAGGTTTTCGTATATACGCCGATTGGAGAGTTGAAGGAACTTCCCGAAGGTTCCACCCCATTGGATTTCGCGTTCTCCATACATACAGAGCTCATCTTCCGCTGCATTGGCGCCAAGGTGAATGGCAAGCTCGTGCCGCTGACCTACCAATTGAAGAATGGCGATACTTGCCAGATACTCACTTCCAAGACAGTCAGGGGCCCAAGTCTCGACTGGCTGAACGAAAACCTTGGCTATGTCAAGACCTCATCGGCGCGCGCGAAAGTCCGCCAGTGGTTCAGGCGGCAGGAACGTTCCGTCAACATCCAGCGGGGACGGGACCTTTACCAGCGTCATATACGTCGGCTGACATCTCTTCAGGACGAACGGGTCGCGGCTATCATGGGTATCGGCAGCCTCGACAGTTTCCTAGCCGCGCTAGGCGATGGCTCTATATCCGTCGGGCAGGTCGTGAACAAGCTCAGTTCCCGCGAAGAAGAGGCAGAGGCCGAGGTCAGACACCAGCAGGAGTTGGGTCTGCCGATAAGTCCGAGCGCAGGAATCCAGGTACTCGGCGTGGGCGACCTGCTTACTTCCATGGCTCGCTGCTGCAACCCCATCAGCGGGGACGAAATCATCGGGTACATCACGAGAGTCAAGGGGGTGACCGTCCACCGGCGTAATTGCCCTAACATCATCAACGAGGATGAGCCGGAGCGTCTTGTTACTGTCAGCTGGGGCAAGACCGAGGTCAAGTACCCTGTCAGGATCCAGGTCAGGTCCATGGACCGCGTGGGACTGCTAAGGGACGTGACGTCGCTTGTCTCGGGCGAGAATGTGAATATCGCCTCCTGCTTGTCTGAGGAATACGATAACACATCTATCATAACCCTCACCGTCTACGTCAGTGGGATAGACCAGCTTAGCAGGCTATTCTTCAAGCTCGAGTCGGTCAACGGCGTTACCAGCGTCACCCGAAGCAATTTATAATTGGATGCCAAACCTGCTACAATAGACTTTTGTTCAAACATTCATCTCTATGGAGTGATCTAATTGCCAGCAGCCAAGTCAGATAGAGTGTCCCAGGGCCGCTATCAGCGGAACAACCCGCTGCGAACGCGAGCCCGAACGTTTGTAAAGTCGGCGCGACGAGATATAGAAGAAGGCAATCTCGACGCCGCGGAGCGGTCCGCGCGCAACGCCGTTGTGGCCCTCGACAAAGCGGCTTCGAAGGGCGCTCTGCACCCAAAGAACGCCGCCCGCCGCAAGTCGCGCATAATGAGTCAGCTCAGCCGCGCCCGGAACTCCTGATTCCGCAGGGCCTGGAAAACCTTACTCCTGCGTGTTCTCGGCTACGAATCAGGCTGTGAAGAAATATCCGGCGATTCGAGTCCCAGGTGAAATCTCAAAAACGTCGGAGTCGTTTTGACATCCCTCCGGCGCCGTATATAAAATCTTGAGATATATGAAATAGATTTGAGAGACGAATAGATGCTCAAAATCCGACTTAGAAGAACCGGGGCGCGAAACCAGCCCAGCTACAGGGTTGTTGTAGCCGATTCGAGAGCGGCCCGCGATGGCTCATTCGTTGACCATCTCGGGCACTACAATCCCCGAACAGAGCCGCCCACGCTGTCCATAGACGAAGAAAGAGCGCTCAAGTGGATTCGTCAGGGCGCTCAGCCCACTGATTCCGTAAAGCAGTTGCTTAGGACTCTTGGCACGCTGGAGAAATCCGAAGAGCAATGAGAGAACTCGTCGAATACATCGCCAAGTCTATTACCTCCCAGCCGGACGAGGTCAGGGTCACCGAGGAAGAAGACGAGGATGGCCGCGTCATACTGAGGCTTGAGGTTGCTCCTGAGGACAAGGGCAAGGTTATTGGACGCCAGGGCAGGGTGGCCCAGTCCATGAGAGTCCTGCTGAGAGTTGCGGCCGTAAAGCAGGGCGCACACGCCACACTGGAGATAGTCTGAACATCCAGCGCAAGGTCCAGAGGCCTCCGAATCACTCGGACCCTCCCCATGACCACGTTGTAGTGGGGCAAGTGACAGGCGCATGGGGAATTCGTGGACACGTGAGAGTCCAGCCCCAAACGGATTTGCCCGAGCGTTTCGAGACCGGTTCTACCCTGTACCTCGACGGCGTCGCCGTGAAAGTCACTTCCTCTCGACCGAACAAGGGAGGCTACGTCATCCTCCTAGACTCGGTACCGGACAGAAACATGGCGGAGACTCTCAGAGGTTCATGGCTGACCATTCCTGAAACTGATCTCGAACCACTGCCGGATGGCGCCTTCTATCACTTCCAGCTTGTAGATATGGAAGTGTACACTGACGAAGACGAACATCTGGGGCAGATTGCAGAGATAATCGAGACTCCCGGCAATGATGTTTACATAGTGCGCAAGCCCAACGAGCGCGACTTGCTGCTTCCGGCCATCAGAGACGTGGTTCTGGACGTGGATACCGAATCATCACGAATGACCGTTCATCTGTTGCCAGGACTGCGCTAGCGAGGCTGGTTCGTAGCTGAAAGAAATGCCTAATGACGGCAGATGCGTTCAGGAGTAGGAGACCGGACAGAAGGTGAAGAGGCTGACGCTAATCTACGCCACTGTGTTCTCGGGCTTCTTGGCTTGCCTGATGTTCGGTCTGTCGTTTTACATCGGTCTGACCGACCGAATACCGATTGGCTCTCGATTATGGTCCGGCCCCGACGATGCCAACTCGCTGTCCCAGATTCTGTGGGTACTGGCGGTGATACCGGGAGCCGTCTTCTTTTTGATGGTAGAACGACACGGGGCGTTCGATCACATCAGAATCCATCCCGTGTTTAGCAACATACGGATGGGTGTTCCGATTAGTCGGATCACTGCTTTTGTATGGGCGGCTCTGGTTGCGCTGGGATCGGGAAGTTGTGTGGCGAATATAGCCGTCCAGGTCGCGGACAGATACCTGAACCCGTCCTGCTTCTACCAGTCGCCCTGCTAGGCCATCGCCGCGTCAATCTATCTGGCGCAATCTGGGATCAAGCCTGTCCCTGATCCAGTCGCCCAGGAAGTTCATGGCCATCACGGTCAGGAGTATCGCCAGGCCGGGGAAGAAGGCTACCCACCAAGCATCCGTCAGGAAGTCTCTGCCGGACGATACCATCGCGCCCCAGGCCGGGGTGGGAGGCGGAATTCCGGCGCCCAAGAAACTGAGTACCGACTCAGCCAGGATCACGCTTCCCACGTTCAGGGATGCGATTACTATCAGGATGTGGACGACGCCGGGAAATATGTGTCTGAGCAGTATTCTGAAGTGCGACGCTCCGGCCACTTTGGCCAGCGCCACGTAGTCCAATTCCCGTATGGTGAGAACTTGCGCTCTCACCTGCCTTGTGTATCCCGTCCACGTAAACAGCACAAGCACCCCAACGATGATACCGAATCCCTGCCCAAATACCACTACTACGATCAGCGCGATCATTATCACAGGGATAGCCAGCGATATGTCCACGAAACGCATGATCAGTTCGTCCACAAATCCGCCTACGTAGCCTGATATCAAGCCCAGCGTCGTGCCTATGACTAGACCGGTAGACACCGAGGCGAGCGCAATTATCAGAGAAATCCGCGAGCCGTGGATGATTCTGCTGAGCATATCCCGGCCTTGCGGGTCGGCCCCGAGAATGTATTTGGAAGTCCCTTCCGGATACCAGATCGGCGGCGTGTTTCGCGCTCTTAAAGAGGACTCGATAGGATCGTGGGGCGCGATAATGTCCGCAAAGACTGCGCAAATACATATGGTCACGATTATCAGAATCGGAATGATCGGCCATCGTCTCAGATACCAGAAGAACTGGGCCAACGGCCGTCTGGGCTGTAACGCGGCTTCGGTCATGAGAGTCTGATCCTAGGGTCAATGATCGCATACAGAATATCAATGATGAAATTCACGGCGACGTAAATGAAGGTGAACATGAACACGCAGCCTGTCAGCACGGGGAAGTCGTTGTTATAGACTGCGTTGATAGCGAGTCGCCCCAGTCCGGGCCACGCAAATACTGTTTCCGTAAGGACAGAACCCGTAATCAGCGCGGCGATGTTTATTCCCGCGAAAGTTAGGGGCGCAATCAGCGCGTTCCGAAAAGCGTGCTTCCAGATGATGGAGTTTTGTGATACTCCCTTGGCCCGCGCCAACTTGATAAATTCCGAGTCCAGGATTTCAAGAACAGAGGTACGTACCAGTCTAATGTTGGCTGATACGAACAGCCAACTGATCGTTATGGTGGGGAGCACAAAATTCCTGATGGCGAAACCCTCGCCTTTTGTCGCGCTCGGGAGCCACTGTAGGTTTGCGGCGAATATGAGTATGAGAATTATCCCCAGCCAGAACGGGGGGGCGGCCTGTCCAAGCAGGGCAAAGCCTCGCGCCACCAGGTCCCACATGCTGCCTCGCTTGACGGCGGATAGGATTCCGAGCGGAACGCCTACCACGCCCGCGAATATGAAGGCCGCCAGACCCAACTGGAGCGTATTGAAGATCCGCTGGCCTATGAGCTCGGTTACCTTCCTGCCGTTATAGACCGACGTGCCCCAGTCTCCCTGGAGCGCTCGTCCAAGCCAGATTGCGTATTGGAACGCCAGAGGCTTGTCCAGGTGCATCTCTACGCCCAGGGCGTCCCACTGCTCCTGGCTGAAACGCCCTTGGGCGAGGTAAAGATGTCTAGGGTCGCCGAGGGC
>JAAXHY010000429.1 GCA_012270665.1 Dehalococcoidia bacterium | reverse complement strand
CGTCCGCCGACCTTGCAAAGCCCCTGAGGTCTCCTCGTCGTCACTAGACCCTCCGTATGCGCGAAATGTAAACTTATGACTGATGATTCTCCGAAAGAGCGAGTCCCTGTGACACCCCAGACCTGCCTTCCGACCTTCACCTGGTTTCTCGTGGATGAGGACGGTCGTCCCGTTGGGCAGATACGCCGCCCCGAATTGCCTGAAACAGGTATGAATTTCGAGGGGAAGGGCAGGTTCGAGGAGGCCGAAATAGTCGAAGTGGCGGAACTGCGACCCACCTGCTCGATGCGCCGTTTCAGGGTGATCATAAGAATAGTCCGATAGCAAAGCGAGGCACATTGAGAGTAGAGACCACGATAACCATCAACCGGCCCGTAGCGGAGGTGATGGAGTACCTGACCAGGGTGGAGAACCTGCCCGCCTGGGCCGAGAATGTAGTAGAGGCCAGACAGACATCCCAGGGTCCCGTGGAGCGGGGAGCGACTTGCCGGGTAGTCACCGAGGTCATGCAGCGCAGACTGTCGCATGAATTCGCGGTAACGGAGTTCCTTCCAGGCGAAAGGTACGCCGCTCACAGCACGGATGGACCCTTTCCAATGAGTCTCATGTATAACGTCAAGCCGTTCGAGGGAGGCGCGCAGCTGCATTCCGTCTCCGAATTCAGCCTGCCCGGAATGGCGGCGTTGGTCGAGTCGGCCATGATAAGAAAGGCGCAGGCCCAGTTCGAGTCCGACCACCGAAATCTCAAGCGTATCCTCGAGTCCTGAGCCGTCGAAATGCTGCTTTCCGCTTCACAGCTGAAGCTCTTCTACGGCGAAATGGAGATATTCGCCGATGTGAGCGTCGAGGTCGGAGACCATGCTCGAGTCGGGCTGGTCGGTCCGAACGGAAGCGGCAAGACATCCCTGTTGCGCGTTCTGACAGGCAGCCTCGAACCGGACGCGGGTTATGTATCTAACAGTTCGGGCCTGCGAGTCGCCTACGTCTCCCAGATGCCCGAGCATGACGCGCAGGAAACTCTGAGGGACGAGGTGCAGTCCGCGTTCCAGAAGCTGTTCGACCTCGAAGACGAACTCGCCGACAGCGCGCTGGAAATACAGCAGGAAGACGGCGCCGCGCGGCGACAGGCCGAGACGCGATACGCTCAACTGCTCGAAGAGTACGAGGATCTGGGTGGGTACGACTACCAGAACAGCATGGACCGGGTAGTCCAGGGCGTGGGCCTGACGCCGGATACGCTGGAGACTCCAGCGTCAGCGGCCAGCGGCGGAGAACGCACGAGGGTGGCCCTCGCCCGCGCGCTGCTGATGGATCCGGACCTGCTGGTTCTGGACGAGCCCACCAACTACCTGGACTTCGACGGCCTGACCTGGCTGGAAGATTTCCTGTCCGGCTTCAAGTACGCGGTGGTCGTGGTATCCCACGACCGTTACTTTCTCGACCGCGTTTGTTCCGAAATATGGGAGATGGAGCGCGGAAGATTACAGCGGTTCCCGGGTAACTACTCTCAGTACAGGAAGTTGAAGCGTGCCCAGGTGGAGCGACAGCAGAAGGAATTCGAGCGGCAGCAGGAGCGTATAGCCAAGGAAGAGTTCTTCATCCAGCGATACAAGGCTGGTCAGCGTTCCCGAGAGGCGAGGGGACGCGAGACGCGCCTGGCCAGGCTGGAACGCATCGAAGCGCCGCGGAGCGAAAAGACAATCTCCATAGGCGCGGCAAGTGCGTCCCGTACGGGGCGCGTCGCGCTGAGCCTGCGCGGCCTGTCCGTCGGATTCACCGAAGGAGAAACTCAGACGACCCTGCTCACCATGCCCGACATGGATGTCGAGAGCGGCTCGCGGACGGCCATAGTCGGCGCGAACGGCATCGGCAAGACGACCCTGATCCGCACTGTATTGGGTGAACAGGCGCCGCTTTCGGGCACCGTCAGGCTGGGCCACAACGTTCAAACCGGATATCTGAACCAGGGGACGTGGAATCTGCCGGACGACAGGAACGTGCTGGAAGCCTTCCTGGAAGTTCGCAACATACCCATCGGAGAGGCGCGGGACTATCTCGCGCGCTTCCTGTTCCAGGGCGATGACGTATTCAAGCAGGTGAGAGCGCTGTCGGGCGGGGAGCGCACGAGGCTGTCCCTGGCGCGACTGCTGATAACATATCCCAACGTCCTCATTCTGGACGAACCCACCACTCACCTCGACATCGCCAGCCGAGAGGCGCTTGAAGATACGCTCGAATCGTTTGACGGGACGCTGCTCTTCGTTTCGCACGACCGACACTTCATCGGAGTGATGGCGGAGCGGATCTGGGCTATCGAGGAGGGAACGGTTCGCCCATTCAACGGTGGGTTCGCGGAGTGGATGCGCGTGAACCGTCCGCCGGAACCCGAGCCTGTCTCGAAGCGCGCCCGCGCAAGGCATCGCAGGCGCGAACGCGAATCTCGGAGGCAAGAGCGGAGATCGAACGCCACCGCGCAAGTCCGGGATGTGGACTACGAAAGCCTGATCCGTGAGCTCGAATCCAGGGTGGCCGACATAGAGAAACGCATCGAGGACGCCTCCGCGCGCCGCGATACGGACGAAATAGCGCGCCTCGGACGCGAGTATGCGGATACACAACGAGATATCGAGAACGCCTGGGAAAGGTGGACCCTGGCGTCAGGGTAGTCCACGGCATTCCCTGCTATAATTGATATAGGCGAACGCGCCCTATATTTTTGGACTGGCGCGATCAGAGCCATTCCACTTGCTGGATCGTATATCCCTGTGCGGGAGACTAGTCCCTTTTGAAAGTTTTGGGAGCATTATTATGATGAAAGAGGACGGAAACCGCGAGATTGCGCTGCTTCTGGACTGGGAGAACATCAGGTTCGGTTTGCAGCAGCAGAATCTGGCGCCCAACATCAGCGCGATCATGGAAGAAGCGCAGGCGCTGGGCAGGGTTGTGGTCGCGCGAGCTTACGCCGACTTCCAGAATCACATCATGTTCAACGATCCGAGGCGGCTGTACGCGGCGGGCATAGAGCCGGTGTACGTCCCCGGTCGCGTCTATCAGAACGACCAGGACGGAATCGTGTCGTCCGTTCGCAAGAACAGCGTGGACGTGAAGCTAACGGCGGACTGCGTGGAATTCTGCTATCGCTACCCCAACATAGATGCCTATATGCTGGTGTCGGGCGACGGCGATTTCATACATCTGGTCAAGACGCTCAGGCCATACGGCAAGTTCGTTGCCATCGTCGCTCTGAGCTGGACAGCCTCCCCAAGGCTTACCGAAAGCGCGGACTGGGTGAAGTTCTACGACCTGGACGTGGAGCCTTCGGTACAGCGAAACATGACCGCGTCACTGCCCGATTCTCGCGATACGCCGGACGAACCCATCTCTGACGAGCTGCGCGAGGTGTACGAGTCCATCAAGGATATAACGAACGACCGGAAGGGCCCAATCGTCCTGGCCGCGCTCAAGCCATTGCTCACGCACCGAATCAGGGACTTCGACGAGACCAGGTTCGGATATACCAAGTTCAAGCCTCTTGTAATGGACGCCTATGACAGAGGCTACGTCAAGGTGGTCACGGAGGGCCTGGTGGACTGGGTAATGTCCGCCGGGGCAGACTTCGGCAGCATAGAGGACGACTCCGAAGTCATAGAGTACGACGGTCCGCAGCCAGTTTTCAGGAACGACTTCGGCTATCAAGGCGACGATGATCCGGCATCGGGCGCCATCACCAAGGACACCATAAGATTCTGCGACAGTCTTGAACAGCGCAGCCGCTACATAACTTTCAGGTATCTTACCCAGAATCTCAGCCAACAGCCCTGGATGCAGCTTGACTTCGACTACCTGGTGCGGGCCATGAACAAGGCCATCGAAGACGGCCTGTTCACGAGAGAGACTTACGAGGATTTCGACGAGTACACCGGCTACATACGCCGACTGCCCACGCTGAAGCTGAACCGCGACCATCCCGACGTCAGGGAGGCGCTTGAGACCGCGACCGCGGACAGGTTGGCGGGGGCTTAGCCGGACGCTCCGGCAGGCTCGCGCTCGCGGGCGGTCTCGGTCAAGCCTGCCTTTCCTTTCAACATTCCAACATCAAGGAATTTCTGTCAGGTTGACAAACGGCGTTCCGCTCAAATCCACACTGTGAATCGGCTCGTATATCGCGCCGTCCGGGCGCAGGGTACTCCGTATGAGGCTTATGCTCTCCACCCGTATCGGGGGCCGTGCATACTCATGCGACAGGAGGGCCTCCGTAACCCTCCTCCTGTCCGCGTTGGAGACATTGTCCCGCAGTCGCCCTGCGGTAATATGCGGATTGAATGCCCTTCGCTCCGGCCTGAATCCCAGTTCAGACAACCTCTCTTCCACTCGCTGCTGCAGCCGCCCCAGACTATCCAGATCCCCGGCGACCCCCACCCAAAGCACACGCGTCGCCCTGGGATTGGGAAATACCCCCGCGTCTCCCAGCGAAAGGTCGAACGGCGCCGTTTTTCCCGCCGCGGAGTTCATAGCGGCCTCGATTGCGGGGACGAGCTCGGCGCTCACATCACCCAGGAACTTGAGTGTCAGGTGGATACCTTGGGATATGACGGTCCGCGCGCCTCTCACGCCCAGCGAAGCGATTGCGGATGTCAACCCTGAGAACTCCGCTTTCACTGCGTCAGGAAGTTCTACCGCGACAAAGACCCTCACCTTCTCGCCGCTGGGCGATCGAGTCATCTACGATGGACTCCAGCGGCCTATATCCGCGAGCCAGTCC
>JAAXHY010000437.1 GCA_012270665.1 Dehalococcoidia bacterium | reverse complement strand
TAACCTTGGCTGCGATGCGGGTCTCGGAAGGCTCGCGACCTATTAAACAATGACTCAAGGCGAGGAGAGGTACATGAGCAAGGTTATCGGAAGCTATCTCATATCCAGGACGCTGAAGGAGGAAGGTGTTGACACGCTCTTCTACCTGATGGGCGGCCCCAATTTCGATATTGTGATGGCGGCGGAGGATCTGGGGATCCGCTGCATAGACTTCAGGCACGAGCAGGCGGCGGCTTTCGCGGCGCACGCATACTCGCGCGTCACGGGCAAGCCGGGCGTATGCACCGCGGCCTCGGGCCCCGGCACTCTGAACCTGCTGACGGGCGTTTACACGGCAGCGATTGACTGCGCGCCTATGGTGATTCTGGGCGGCGCGGGTCCGGTTCACGAGATCGGGCGCGAGGCGTTCCAGGAAGTGGACCAGGTGGGCATCATGGAGCCGATGATGAAGTGGGTCCACCAGACGACGCAGGCGGCTCGCTATCCAGAGGTTGTGAGCATGGCGTTCCGCAAGGCGACGACGGGACGGCCGGGTCCCGTCTATATTGACTGCGGAGCGGACGTTCTCTATGAAGAAGTCGAAGAAGAGGATGCAATCACGCCTTATCGCGCGTCAAGGCGGACCCGACCGGCGGCGGAGCCGAGCGCGGTTGCCGAAGTGATAGATCTGCTGGCGGCTTCGGAGAAGCCGATGATCTTCGCGGGCGGCGGAGCGTTCTTCTCAGGCGCGGCTCCTGAACTGGAACGATTCGTTGATCTGACGTCCACGCCGTTCTACACCGCGCCGATGTCCAGGGGACTGGTGCCCGAGGATCACGCGGTATCGTTCCCGGCCGCTCGAAGCACTGCGATGCGCGAGACTGACCTGGCGCTCGTCATCGGGACCAGGCTGAACTGGATGGTGCAGTATGGCCACAGGTTCAACCCCGACGCGAAGGTGGTGCAGATAGACATAGACCCCGCCGAGCTTGGACACAACCGCAACATTGACCTGGGCATCGTGGGTGACGCGAAGGCGGTTCTGACGCAAATGCTGGCGGAGGCCGAGAGCCGCGAGGCAGACTGGGCGGGCAGGATCGAGTCGGACTGGGTATTGCACCTGAGGGACGTGGAGGACGACCGGCAGGCGCGCGGCGCGGCGATACAGAATTCGGACCAGACACCGATGCACCCGCTACGGCTGTGCAAGGAGATACGCGAATTCCTGGACAGGGACGCGATTCTGTCGGTGGACGGGAACGAGATTCTGCACTTCGGGCGTCAGTCTTTGCCGACGTATGTGCCCGGGCACAGGCTCAACTCCGGCGTTACCGGCACGATGGGCGTGGGACTGCCCTATGGAATAGGCGCGAAGTTGGCGAAGCCCGACAAGCAGGTGCTAGTGCTTCACGGCGACGGCTCGATGGGCATGAACGCGATGGAGCTGGATACCTGTGTGCGGCACAACATTCCGGTGGTGACGGTCATATCGAACAACGCGGGCTGGACAGCGCGGACTCCGGACCGCCGGAAGCCGGGCCGCGAGCTTGGATTCACCAACTTCGACGGCATGGCGCGCGAGCTGGGCGCATACGGCGAGAGGGTGGAGGATCCGAACGAGGTAAAGCCCGCTCTGCAGCGCGCTTTCGACAGCGGCAAGCCGGCGGTGATCAACGCGATAGTGGAACCGACGGCGGCGGGCGTTTCGCGCGCGTGGGGCGGCAGTCGGATGGAGTAAGATTCAGCAGAAGACCAGAAACAGGGAGGCGAGGGTTATCTGGCCTCCCTGTTCGTTTCTATTAGTCTTCGATTTTCAGGCTACCCATCACGACTGAGCCTTTGATGACAAGGTCGGTCTCGACATCCGAGGTCTCGCGCAGCACGCGCTCGTCTTTTAGTTCGCCCATGATGACGCTGACTTCAAGGACAGCAGGCTTTTCCTGAATCGCGGACTCGCGCAGGTCTATATTGGCTTCGCCCATGACGGCGGTCGGCGGTCGCGCGTCCACTCCTGCCGCCCTTGGACCGAAAGCTGTTAACGAGGATAGCAGCGCCGACGGCTATCAGGATTGGGGGATAGTACCTACCCAGGTCCACTCCGAGCACCATGATTTGAACGAGCGCGGCAACCAGGATGATTAGGGTCAGACCACCGATCTGTTGGAAGCGACTCTTTACGAGCATCCATACGCCGAGAAGGATGAAGAAAGACGGGATCCAGTGGAACAAGTAGCCTGCCTCAATGACGCTAACGTTGTCCAGAAACAAGATCACGCCGACAGCGATGACCACGAGGCCGACGACGAAAGCGCTGGATATTCTGCGGATCATTTGATTCCCCGGACGGTTTTGTGATTGCTGATCCACTGGTTCAGCGAAAACACTGTAGATGGGATGATGGCAACGTCAGGCACTTCGTCATATTCCATCAAATCTGGGTGGGTTGCAATCACAACAAGCCTGCATGCGCCCTTTGAGTTTGTGGCTTTTCTCAGAAGTGAAACTGCCTGACCGACAGTCTCATCTTGACGCTGTACCCGGAGGAATATCGGAACTTCGTCAAGATCTTCTTTGAGCAATCCGTCAATGCCTTTGTTCCTGTGCACGGGAGTATATTCGACACCAAGCAGATGGTTTGCGGCTTCAGGTGAGTGCTGATTATAGGAATCTCTGCCTTTCTGGAGCAGAGTTGACTCTGTGATGAAGGGGATTTCAAGCCTTTCCCTAGTCAACTTGATGGCATCTTCAGAAATATCTATCCCTATCGAGTTGCGATTCAGCGATTTCGCGGCAACCAGAGTGGCGCCACTGCCGCAAAATGGATCAACAACCAAGTCACCCTCATCAGTAACAAGCTCTATGATTCTTCTCATCAATAAAACCGGCTTCTGTGTTGGAAAGCCAACTCGCTCCTTGGCTTTTGGGTTCAGGAATGGGATATCCCATACGTCAGAGAGCGGTACGCCCTTCTTACTACCACTCGTGACAACCGCACCTTCTTCGTTGCGCATGTAAACTGTCTTGTTGCGACTGTCCCGAACACGTTTCTGCATTATCTGGTCAATGTTCGTGGAAGGCGAGTATTCTTGGTAGATGGTGTTGAACTTGAACCGGGAGGTCTTCGAATAGAAGAATATGGTCTGATGCGCCGGCAACAAGCCCTTTCTGGCGTTGGACCATCTTCTAAAAGTCCAGATGATCTCAGACTGAAAGCATTCGGAACCGAATATCCTGTCCAATACCAGTCGAGCTATATGAGAGGCTGAGCGGTCGCAATGGAAGAAGAGACTGCCCGAATCTTTCAAGACATCCCTGGCCAGACAGATGCGCTGGTATATGAAATTGGCGTATGCACTATCGCTGTCCCAAATATCACTGAAACTATACCATTCGTCTCCGTCTCTGGTGGATAGCCTATGGGACTTCTGAGTAAAGAACGGCGGGTCAACATATACTAGGTCGGCCGTTTCAACGTCCATCTCGCCTAGAATATCTAGACAGTCTCCGACGAAGGTTCTTGCTTCAAACATTTTCTTCACACTCGTTAGCGATGGCTTCGAGGATTCCCCTCAAATCTACACCCGTGTGTTCCTGAACATACAGCCAGGCGCGTTCTCCGTAGTGATATTCTCCTTCCGCTCCGGCATAGAGTGTTTCGAGTGTCTGTTGAATTCTCTGAGCCTGTCGCCTGTTCGGATAGTAGAACATGATGCGTACCGGTTTGTAGCCCGCCGCTTTTATATTCTGCATACGTGTATGCTCTTTGGTTATATGATCTCCGTCGGTGGTGGCGTCGCGTCACTTTATTTCTATGGCATCACGCTGGTCAATTAGGCAGTCAATTTCGAATGTCCTCGGGCGTTGCCCAAGTGTGTTGGGTATTCGAATAGACCCGGAATCGGGATACCTTTCCAGAAAGCAAAGTTTTACGGCTTCTTCCAAGAACGCCCCCGCATAGTTGTATAGGAAACGACCCTTATTTTGATATAGATCAATGGCGTTTCCCTCGTCATGCGTTACTCCAAGTACACGGTAGATGAGGTAGTAGCTTCTGTCGTCTGAATCCATCTCGGCCATGCAGGCATCTATGCGGGCCGCGAGGTTCTCAGAGTATCTGTCCGCCAATTGGCGAATTTTCTCTTCAACGGTCACAAGGTTCTCAACCACGCCATCTCTTATTTGTTATGTACCATCTAATATACATCACACAGAGTGGCCGGTCAGGGGTGTGACACATCTGTTTTGCGCTGTTCGGGGCGTTGCAGCCTATACT
>JAAXHY010000472.1 GCA_012270665.1 Dehalococcoidia bacterium | reverse complement strand
GGCTTGAACTCAAGCTCCTCGCCGACGTGGGAATAGTGGGCGCGCCCAACGCGGGCAAGTCCAGCTTGCTGTCGGTCGTCTCCGCCGCCAGACCCAAGGTAGCCAACTACCCCTTCACTACCCTCGAACCGTCCCTAGGAATGATCGAGCGCCGCGGTGAGACATTCGTCATGGTTGACATCCCCGGTCTGATAGAGGGCGCTCACGAGGGCGTGGGCCTCGGACACGAATTCCTGCGTCACGTAGAGCGGACCCGAGTCCTGGTACATCTGGTGGACGGCTCCCTCGACGACCCCATCGCCCAGTATCGCCAGATCAACGCGGAGCTGTCTCAGTACGCGCAGGACCTCAGCCTGAAGCCCCAGGTGCTCGCGGTCAACAAGCTCGACCTCACCGACGTCTCAGTCCTGCGCGACGATCTCCACGAAGCCTTCAGCGAGGCCGCGGGCGCTGACGAAATACACTTCATTTCAGCGGTCACCCACGAGGGAGTTGGCGCGCTCCTCGACTCAGTCCTTCGCGCGCTGCGGGACGCGCCCGATCCTATCGTGTCTCCCGCAGGCGTGAGCGCGGACGGGGGCCTGCCTGTCCTCCGGCCCGCGCCACGTCGTCGCAGGCCTGCGGTGTATGTCGAGGACGATGGCGTCTTCGTCGTGGACTGGCCGTCTGCCGAGCGAATGGCCGTCATGGTAGATCCCAATGACTGGACAGCCAACATCCAGTTCTACAATCGCCTGATCAGGTCGGGCGTGGTCAGGGCGTTGGAGGAAGCGGGCATCGCCCCCGGCGATACTGTCCGAATCGGGGAGGTGGAATGGCGGTGGGACTGAGCGCGCGAGTCGCGCTAGGGCGCGCGGGGGACGCTCCTGTCTCCGATGTCGGGGAATGGGATTAGATAGGCCAAATACACCGTTTTGTCGTCTTTGGTGTATTCCTCCACTTTCTGGACTTCTGGCCACACCGCTTCCAGTTCGGTCGCCAGCGCCAGGTACTCGTCTATGAATATGAAGACCGTACTCCCTGTTAGAGGGCCGCCCGACCAGATTGTCCCGTCCCCTCCGTGATGTTCGCCTCCGTCAATCCCTACGGCGTCAGGCGCGATGAAGCGGCGCTCCCTGCTGTTGAACGGCACTCTTGCGGAATAGTATCGTATCTCGCTTTCGTCTCCCAGTGTCTCGATGAATTCGAAGGCGTGTATGCTGTCCTGGTTGAAGAACCACCTCAGTTCCTCGCTGTTTCGCCAATAGCTGAAGTCAAGGAAACTGGTTAGGGTGAAGAGCGATATGAATACAGCCGCAAGCGCGGTTGCCGCCACGTATCCGACTCGTCTTGCGATGCCGGGGTTGACCCGTGAAGACAACTCCCCCCGCACCGTCTCTATCAGCAGCGAAAGAACGGCGTTGAATCCAATCGAGACGATGACCAGGACGAAGAAGATGCCGAATAGATACCGTCTTCCCTCCGAGCCCGGCACTATCAGTATGGGCAGCATTCCGATCAGCCATCCTGCCAAGAGTAGTTGATACCGGCCCTGCTTCATGGAGATGACGGTTACAGCCAGCCCCAGCCAAAAGAAAACGGCCGGGACAAGGGACACGACGGGTACCCTGGGCGCCGCGTCTATACTCCCGCCGGATACAGGATTGTTGACCAGCAGAATTGCGTGCAGCGCGAGACCCGGGACCTCCAGCCAGCCCTCCGGAGACAACGCGGACCCGCGGCCATACTCTACCTTCAGATTCTCCAATACCACGCTCTCGAAGCCAGTGCCGTAATGTGTCAGCAGACGCAAGCTGACCAACAGGGACACTCCCAGGATTATCCAGACGTACTGCTGTCTTCTCAGTTTGGGATTGATGAGAAGCGCGAGGACGGAAGCGCCCCAGAAGCCGACAAGGTAGATCAGAAACAATTTGTAGGTGTAGAGCCCCAGACCCAAGACGACGCCGGCGAGAGCTGCCAGCCACCAACGCCTGTGTCGAACGGCCGATATCGAAAGGTACATGGCGAGCATGGCGAAGAGTATTGCGGATACCATAGGAAAAGCTATCCGGCTCTGCAGGACGAACCAGAATGAAACTGTCAGCATGGCGGCAGACAGTATCGCCACCCTGAATGGAAACAGGCTTCTCACCAGCAGGTAGCTCACCGGAACTATCGCCGCGCCCAGCGTCGCTGAGGCCAGCCGGATTGTGGCAATGTCCATTTCGCCTATGCTAAGTATGAGCGCCATCCAGCCCACGTAGATTATCGCCTTGGCCCATACCCATGTACCCAACCGTCCCCCATCCAGAAATCTCTGCGCGTCCTCCGCCAGTACAAGTTCATCCCCATGCATTCCGGATGGGATCCCGCCGAGGTCCCAAACGCGGACGACTGAAGCGATGATAGTGAGTGTGACTACGAGGCCTATTTCGACGATGCGGGGCGGCGGCGAGTCATATCGGTCCAGCAAAGTACGGAGCAATGACTGTACCTCCGCAAGAGCGCGTGAGACGGCGGAGATGGCTTTGGATTGCCGCGCGAGCGCGGCGACTGTCAACCCGGAACGCTGGGGCGCGGTTGGTATGTTTCCAACATCGTCGTCGGCTAACGCGCCGCCGCAGTTCACACAGAATTTGTGCTCTGCGGAGTTGGACATGGCGCAATGCGGACACGCCTTGGTCCCGCCAACGCGAGTTCCGCAGGCGTGGCAGAAGTTGTATCGCGGCGAATTGGACGCGCCGCAGGCGTAGCAGTTCACATTATCGTCAGGTGGTGACATAAGCAGTGCGGTCCGGGCTTCGTGGCAGCTGACAAACTGATTGATTTCCTAGAATCCCAGTATTACCTAAAGTAACGAAGTATAAACTACGGCGTCCACTTAAGTTACTTCAAGGGTACGCAAGAGGTGGGCCCGATATCCTAACGCCATGCGCGACTATCCCTATGGAATCCCTATGGAGACAGGCTCGTTGAGGACGCAGACGCTTAGTGATATGTTCTAAGCGACAGATGCTAGGCCTTCCCACTTGTGGATCGAGTATCCCGCTTTGCCCCACGACATGCATGTAATTGGAGCGAACGACGAGCAGGACCTCTCGGACAGACGCGGCGGGTCTGTCACCTTACGCATAAAGCTCTGGCGTGGATACGAGTGGCTGGTACCAATGCTCAAACCAACTCTGGCGGCAATGATCTTCATGGTGGTGGCGCTGTCAATCGTGCCCGTTCCTCCAGCTTCCGCCTCCCCAAATCAACAGGATCCACCAGGACCGACGCCTGCGCCCATCGTTGACTCTTGCCCCCACCCGAGTTCACAGACACTGCCACAACCATCCCCATTCCACATACTGTTCACGGTTCTCGTTGACGCGGGTGAAAAGGGGACGCTCCCGGACTCTACCAGCGCCGCGCTCTCCAGTTGGTTTATAGAGAGCCTGATAGCGACCGCGACCGGGGAGTCTCCCGCGGAAATCAGCACAAGGCTCAAGGCGGACTCTTCTCTCTACGTGTGGGGGGTTGGTACTGAGTTAAGCAACCCGGCTAAGTTCCTCATCATCGTTCTGTCTGACGCATACGAGAAGGGATTATTGTCAGACGCCATAATTGCCGCGCTCTCCGATCTGTTCATCGGATATCTGATAATGCCCGCGACGAATGAGACGCTCGAGGAAGCCAATAACAGACTGAAGGCGACTCTATTCTCCTATTACGGATACGATTATTTTGACGATGGCGTTTGGGGACTGGCCATAGACTACTTCACCATGGCCATCAATCTGCAGCCAAACAATGCCGAATACCACTATCGGAGGGGGTTGACGCATCACACCAGGTGGGAGCGTGATGATCGGAATAGTTGCGAAGAGGACTTGGACCAAGCCATAGCGGACTACACCTCCGCTATCAAGCTTGAACCTGATAACACATGGTGGTACGTTGACAGGGCTTGGGTCTATCTGGAATCGGGCGACCATTACCTCGCAATAGCCGACTTCGACAAAGCCATCGAATTGGATCCCGACAATGAGTGGCTGCGTGAGAACCGGCCTCCGTCAGATCCGTTCCCGCCTTCGGCTCCCATTCGAGGCGTAGAGGGGGACCTGTGGGCTGATGTAATACTGGGCAAAACCGACTTTTCGGAAATCGCCACCAATCGAGTTGTTC
Source organism: Dehalococcoidia bacterium (assembly GCA_012270665.1). The sequence goes on along the minus strand of JAAXHY010000472.1, from coordinate 1,524 downwards.
CATTCAAACTCTTCAACCCCGGTGGAATCATGGTAGATCGTTCCACGGGACCCGGCAAAGCGTACATCTGGGATTCAGGCAACAGTCGCGTTCTGGGACTCGATTTGGCTGAATGTTACGGAGGGCCAAGCCCCTGCGTAGCCGAACTGGTCATCGGACAGCCGTCCCTCTATGACCACTCAGCCTGCAACGGAGACAGTGGACTCCAAAACTATCCCCTCCGCCCGGAGGCCCGCGCCGATACTCTGTGTGGAATCTCCAGTACGGCCATAAGCCCGGGTGAGGAACACACATTTATTACAATGGCTGTAAACGGCCAGGGGGATATTTTCGTCCCCGACTCGCACAACAGCCGATTGCTCAGATATGACAGCCCGTTCGAAAACGACTCGACTGCGGACGAGGTATGGGGGCAGGCCGACTTCACGGGGAACCTGTGCAATATGGGACGCCCGATCCCCGGTCCCGAAACTCTCTGCTTCCACTCACTGACCAACAGGCTCAGGTTGAATCGTTACGGTAATGGAGCGGAACTCGATTCCGAAGGCAACCTGTGGGTCGCTGACGGTGGTAACAACCGTGTCTTGAGATTCCCTTATGATCCTGAGAGTAGGGAGATACTGAAAGTAGCCGACCTCGTTCTTGGTCAGTCTGACTTTCACAGCGATCGGCCGGGCGATTCACTGGACGAGTTCCATGCTCCGTCCGCCGTCAAGCTCGACTCTGGGGGAAAGCTTTATGTCGCTGACACCGTTAACGACAGAATCTTGGTCTTCAATCCCCCATTCCACACCGGAATGTCCGCGAGTTCGACTTTTGGTTCACAATTCCATGAGCCAACCTCTTTGGAAGTGGACCCGTTTAATAGAGGTATTTGGGTCAACGACTCCGGCAACCGTATGGTCGAGCTTTGGAACCACGATGGGACAGGGGTCCTTAGGGTACTGGGTAAAGAGTCCTACATCCCCGGCAGAGAGTGTGGTGAGACCGACCGGATCTCATGGGATGATGGCAGCGGCATATGCAATAGCGCTGGCAGTATAGCGGTTGACGCTCAGGGAAATGTTTTGGTTCCCGCTTTTCTCGGCATCTCTGACATATTCCGGTATCCGTCAAGTACATTCGAGCGTGGGAACACCGTACCGGCCCGGCCGGATATGCGTCTCTTCTATCCACCCTTTGGAGCCAATTTGACCAGTCCCGTCAACATCCACTCCAGCCGGGGTGTCGTTATATGGCAAGACCAGATTGTAGTCTCCGACATCGAGCGTCTGATGTTCTGGAACGGTCTTGACGACCTTGAAGACGGCCAACCCCCTGATGGAGTAATCGGTTCGAAGTATGAAGAAGGTTACTGGACGGACTGCTGCGGAAAAGTCAAGGTGGATGAGGCAGGCCGACTGTGGGTCTTGGGCTTCGAGGGAAGAAGGTTTATTGATGTGTATCAACTCCCCCTGACGGAGTACTCGGCGCCAATTCACACGATATGGTTGGATGAACAGACTTTCCCTGTCTTGGACGCAG
>JAAXHY010000384.1 GCA_012270665.1 Dehalococcoidia bacterium | reverse complement strand
CAAGACTTGCTCGTATCTCGACTGCGCCTCTTCAAAAGCCTCCTGCTTGTACAGAGCGTTAGCATTGTTGTAGGTTGCTTCGGGATTTGCCGGCATGGCCTCCAAGGCGCGTTCGTAGGCTTCCTGCGCCTGTTGGTATTCCCCGGACTCAAAAGACTCGTTGCCTTCCCGTAACGAGGCCGGTCCCTCAGCGCTGCAGGCTGTGACGCACATAACGCAGAGTAGGAAAGAGAGCAGTAGGAGGGGCGGCATTCTCATAGACTCGCGCCTCGCCCTGCGCGCCCGCGATCTCGCCGTCTGTCCGGTATCAACTCTCCCGCTATCAGCAGAAGAATCGAGGCAAACGCGAAAATCTGGAATCGCTCTATCTTCGTAGCCTCAATCTCACTACCGACCGACGCCTTCTCAAGAGCCGCAAGCTCTTCGGTGAACTGACTTATGGCGTTGGTCGAGCCTTCCAATCTTATGAATTTCCCTCCTCCTGCCTCAGCGACCGATCTGAGCATATTCTCGTCCAGACGTGAGAATACCATGTCCCCCTGCCTGTCCTGCACATACTCGAGCAGCCGGCCTCGGGGACTGCGGAGCGGTATGGGCTCTCCGTCGGCCGTTCCCACCCCGATAGTATAAATCAGGGTTCCATCGTCGTATGCTTCACGGGACGCCTCTACCGCGTTTCCGTCCTGCTCTTCGCCATCCGTGATGATCAGTATGACTTTCTGGCTTATCAACTCTTCGCTGAAACTCTGACTGGCTATTTCAATCGCCTGCGCTATGTTAGTCCCCTGCCTTGAGATCATCTCGGTGTTCGCGTTCTCTATGAAGTTCTTCGCGCTCAAGTAGTCGAAAGTCAGGGGGAACTGTAAGAAGGCAGCGCCCGAAAAGAGAACAAGGCCCACCTCGTCGCCCTGGAGCCTTTGCATCAGGTCCGTGATTTCCAGCTTCGCCCGAACGAGACGGCTCGGTTTGACATCCTCGGCCAGCATGGATCTGGAGACGTCTAGCGCGATGATTATCTGGACTCCTTCGCGCTCGACAGTCTGGAGACTTTCGCCCCACTGAGGTCTTGCGAGGGCTACAATCGCCAACGTGAGCGCCGCAATGGTGAACGCTCTGCCAATCAGTCTTCCCTTTATATTGACATTAGCGGTTAGCCTCCTCACGAGTGCAGGACTACCGATGCGTTCGAGCATTCGGCTACGGTTCTGAACCGCCCAGTAAACGACGCCGATCGCAATGGGCAGGACTGCAAGCAGCAGTAAGTATTGCGGGTTCGCGAATGTTATCATTTGTGGGTATTACGGCATTGGCCTGAATATAGTTCCACGCGCCAGTATCTCCAGAATCAGGAGAAGAGCGGCGGGGATGATCAGCCAGTGCGCGAGTTCTTCGTGCTTGGTGTAAACGGATACCTCGTATTCGGACTTCTCTAGGCTGTTTATCTCTTCGTATATCTGCCGCAGGCCCTCAGTGTCGGTGGCAAGATAATACTTGCCTCCGGTCATGCCTGCGATGTCCCTGAGCATGTCTTCGTCAAGGTCGAACCTCTGAAGCCCTCTTTGAGACCTCGCCTGTGTCCAGGGGGCAATAGATGAGAACTCAGGGGAACCCATGCCCACCGTATAGACCTTGATGCCGAGTGTCTCCGCGGCCACGGCAGCTGTCATAGGGTCTATCTCACCCGAGTTGTTCACTCCGTCTGTCAGCAGGACCACGACTCTGCTTGCGGACTCGGAGTCCTTCAGGATACTGGCCGCGGTGGCCAATCCCATCCCGATTGCGGTCCCGTCCACGATCCCAAGTTCAGAGGCGAGCTTTACGTCCTTCATGAGCAGGTCCAGCGTGTCGTGGTCAACTGTGGGAGGGCTGTGAACGAAGGCGTCGCTGGCAAACACGATAATTCCTATGCGGTCATACTCTCGCTGCTCGATAAAGTCTGAAATGACGTCCTTCGCGGCGTCGAGGCGATTGCTGGGGTCGAAGTCCAAGGCTGCCATAGAACCGGAAATATCTACCGCCAGAGATATGTCGACGCCCTCGCCCTTTACTACCTCACTCGCCTCGCTGGACTGCGGTCTCGCCGCGGCGATGATGAGAAGCGCGAGGGCGAGCCAACGCAGCACAGGCAGAAGGGGTCTAATGCGCAATTTCCAACTGCGCGATTGAGACCGGGCGGCCTCGGCGCTGGTAAATCGAAGTGAGGCAGGTTGAGTCATTTGCCTCGCATACCAGGGCATCAGCGCCAATGCGAGGACGATTGGAAGGAGAAAGAGCAGGTATGGGGAGGCGAAGTCGTAGTTCATGCTGTCTCGGCTCCCGTTGCGACGACTGATGGCTCATTGGTGGGAACTACGCCCGTGGTTCGAACGAATTCTCTGGACCGCTCGATGATGCCGACTGCGTCTTCTCTATTTGGAAGGAAGCGCGCGAACTTTACCAAGTCGCTCTCTTCTAGTATTCCTTCCAGCGGGGAGATACCCGATTCCAGCCTGCTGGATAGTTCGAGTTCTTCAAGTGTCTGGCGCGTGGTAAGTTCGGGCGCGGGGACATAAAACCGGCTCAAGAGATAATTCCGGAGACAATCTGCTACCAGCGTGTAGCGTTCCTTGAAGTCGGAGTCGGAGTCCAATGGCATCGCTGCGATCCTATCCAGCTCGCGCAGCGCGACTTCAGCGGGGGGGCTCGAATCGGGCCGGGTCGAGGACAGACTTCTCTGCCATAAGTACAAAGCGAGTATTGCCAGACCAAGCGCTCCGAAAGCCGTCAAGATGACGAGTCTGCTCCGTTCCTGAACGAACGAAACGGGGTCCGGCGGAACGGGCAGAACGGCCTGGGGCTCTATGTCCTTGAGTTCTTCGTCTTCTCCCAATTCTGAAGGTGTAATGCTGATTTCTATGGGTCGCACAGGCCTGTTTACGATTTCCCCATCAGGCTTTCGAATCGCCACGCTCAGTTCCGGTGTGGGTATATCTCCGGTTGTGAAGAGCGCGGCTTCAATTTGAATGGAGGACGTGAGCGTCCCGTCGCCGTTTTCAACTGTGGGCAAGGAAGCCTGGTTCTTCACCTCGAAAACCGGGGCGCTCTCGTCGTTCACATTACTCCACTTCGAATCAACCCTAGGGAAGACTACAAAGTGGTCTTGAGGATATGTCGCGGTTAGGGTAATGGTGAATGGGTCGCCAATGTAAATCGTGTCAGGTTCCACCGTCATGCGCAGTTCGACCTGAGCGCTCTGGGCCGAGACAGGCAGAACTCCAAGCATCGAAAACGCTAGCCACGCAGCCACAGATGCAAAGACAGTCGCTATAGGCATCAAGGAGATGGAGACTCTTGTACAGTGGATTTGAATCATCTGTAGAGCCTAATTGCCCGTTTGCGGAAGAACTCGTTCAAGCCTGCCACATATGGTTGTCCTGTGGTGAGATCTATCCTATCAACTCCCAGCGAATTCATCGTCTGTATCTTTTCGAGTTGCCTCTCGGCGACGCCGACACCGTATGACCAGCGCCAGTCTTCGCTATCGGTGTCAACCCAGACCATTTCTCCTGTCTCATTGTCCTCGAGCGAAATCACTCCTACCCGTGGTATCTCATACTCAACCGGATCGTGAAGGTCGAGCGCGATCAGATCGTGGCGGCGCGCCGTAGAGGACAGAGCGAGCCTGTAAGAATCCGGTTCGGCTATGAAGTCGGAGATCAAGAAGATGATGCTGCGCTGTTTCAGCAGCAGATTGGCGGTGTTCAAAGCGAGACCTATATCTGTGCCAGTGTTCTCCGGCTGGAATACAAGCAGGTCGCGCACCATCCTGAGAATGTGCCTTCTGCCTTTCTTGGGAGGAACCATGAGCTCTGCTTTGTCGGTGAATATGGTGAGGCCGACGCGGTCGCTGTTGGCGGTGGCGGCGAAAGAGAGAACGGCGGCGAGTTCGGCGGCGAGTTCTCTCTTGAACTGGCCTTCCGTTCCAAAGTCAGAGGAGCCGCTCGCGTCAACAAGGAGCATGACAGTCAGCTCCCGCTCTTCCTGGTATCTTCGTACATATGGGGCCGCCATTCGAGCGGTCACGTTCCAGTCTATGCGCCTTACGTCGTCTCCCGGAAAGTAAGGACGGACCTCGTCGAACTCCATTCCGCGACCCTTGAAGACCGACTGGTATTCACCGGCGAAGACGTCGGTCACAAGGTGTCTGGCGGTGATTTCGATCCTATTGATCTGTTCTATGAGTTCCTGATCCAGCATGGTATGTAACCCGGGTCATGGAACTTCGACGTGATCGAGGATGGTGGAAACGATCTGCGAGGACGATACGGCTTCCGCTTCCGCCTCATAGGTAGGAATCACGCGATGTCGCAGCACATCCTGAGCAATGGTCTTCACGTCCTCGGGGGAGACATATCCGCGGCCCTGTATGAATGCGTTCGCTCGGGCGGCGGTCACCATGTAGATGCTGGCGCGCGGCGACGCGCCGTATGAGATCAGGGAACGCAGGCTGGAGAGGCCGTTGTCCTGTGGATAGCGCGTAGCCATTACGAGGTCGAGTATGTAGTCCTTGACCTGGTCGTCAACGTAGATTTCTCGAACTGTCTTCCTCGCGTGGAGTATGTCCGCTGGTGATACGACAGGGTTTACTTTGGGCAGGTCATCTCCGGTCATCCTGTCTATGATGGCCTTCTCCTCATCCCTATCC
>JAAXHY010000147.1 GCA_012270665.1 Dehalococcoidia bacterium | reverse complement strand
AAGATAATTCGCGCCTGGTGCATGTATGACTGGGCAAACTCAGCCTTCGCCACCAGCGGCACGGTCGCCATCTTCCCGTTCTATTTCGTCTTTCTGTTCGAGGAGGCCCTAGGCGAAAGCGCGTCGTTCTTCGGGATCAATTTCACCGGAAGTTCGATGTGGAGCTTGGGAGTGGCGATCTCCACCGCGATTGTAGCTCTGTCCAGTCCGGTCCTCGGCGTGATTGCGGACCGCGTCCCCATCAAGAAGGCGCTGCTGTGGACGTACACCATCGCGGGTTCGCTGTTCACCGCGCTTGTGTTCTTCTCAGCCTACACTTCGCAGCCCTGGCTCTGGCTCTTCGGAATGTTCTCGCTTGCCAACATCGGCTTTGCAGGAGGCCTCGTGTTCTACAACGCCTTCCTGCCGCACATCGCGCCGCGCAATCTGCTGGACGATGTCAGCAGTCGCGGATTCGCATACGGCTACATGGGCGGGGGGCTGCTTCTTCTGGCGCATCTCATATTGATAATGCTGACCCAGGATAGCGCAATAGCCGACCTGGTAACGCGCATCGCGATGGCGTCAATAGGCGTGTGGTGGTTCGGGTGGGCGCTGTGGACTCTACTGGTTGTTCCCGAGCCTCCGACGTACAGCGGAATCAAGGGGGTCAATGCCCTTACCGCGGTGTCAACCGCCTTTTCCGAACTCTCGCACACCTTCCGAGAACTGAAACGCTTCAGGGTCGTGCTCATCTATCTGGGAGCCTACCTGCTGTTCAACGATGGTCTGCAGACGGTTATGAGCATCGCTGGAGCGTTCGCCGCGGACACCCTCGGCATACCGCTCGTGTTCAACATGGCTACCATCCTGATTATTCAGTTCGTAGCCGTGCCGGGAGCGTTGGCTTTCGGAAAGCTGGCGATGCGATTCACCACCAAGGGGGCTCTCACGCTTTCGCTGATAGGATGGTGCCTGATCGTACTGTTCGGCGTGGCTATAACCCCCCTGGTTCCTTCTGAACACTCGGAGTTCGACTACCAACTGAGCTACAAGTCGAACACAGGCAGCTACATGGTAGAGAAGGCGCCCGAACTGGAGGACTCGCGTATCGAAGTCCTTTGGAGGGAAGAAGTGGGCGAACTTGTGGAGGGAGAAGAGCTTTCGTCACGACAGGCGCGTGGGCTAAGTGAGAATACGCGCGTGTCCCAGAACTCCGCGTACTCGATCTCTATCGAGGGCGGCGACCTGGACGGGGAGAAGTATGTCGGCCAGTTGCATCCCTCCACTTTGGGTTCAGGACCTCTCGACTGGTGGCCCGCCTTCGTGCGTGAAAAGCTGTGGGAACCCCTCGGATTCGACGCCGGGTACCAGTGGCTGGTTCTGGGCGCGCTCACAGGGCTGGTCATAGGCGGCAGCCAGGCGCTCGCCCGCAGCCTGTTCGCGCAGATAACGCCCGAGACGCGGAGCGGCGAGTTCTTCTCGTTCTTTGGATTCATGAGCAGGGCGTCCGCGGTCTTCGGCCCGATTCTCTATGTGATAGTGACTTCCGCTTTGGACACCCGTTCCGCGATTACTTCCATACTTGTGATAATCATAGCCGGCACCATAGCGCTCAAGTGGGTTGACGTGGAGGCGGGCTCGCGCGCCGCCAATGAGGAAGATGCCCGCCGGCGGGCCGCGTCTCAGGAGTAGAAACGCCTTGCAGACCGTCAACGATTCAGAAATGTTTGCCTGACGAAGAGGCATGCAATCATAGAAACAGCCGCATCACGTGTCGTCTAGTCCCCGCTCTGCCGACCTTCTCGAATCCGAGCGCTTCGAAGGACGACACTAGTCCCATGAACTTGTAGCTCGGCGAGTCGGGATCCACCGGATATGCTTCTACAATGGCAGCGCCCTTTTCTCTTGCGTATTCAACGGCGGCGTGTATGAGACGTCGAGTGACACCGTTCCCACGAAGTCGCCGAGGCGCGAAGAAGCAGGTTACTGACCAAACACTTTCGGACGCTCCCAAGGGAATTCCGGAACCGCCCAATTCCCGAAAAGTGTCGCGGGGCGCAATCGAACACCATGCCGATGGCGCTCCGTCAATATAGCCCAGAATGCCTATCGGGGTCTCATCCTCAACCCGTCGTCTGAGCGCATCTTTCTTGGCCTTGGGATCGGAGCGTCCGACTCCCTTGGGCATCCGACGCCAGACCATGCACCAGCAATAGCGCGGCCCACCTCTTGATTCAAACAGGCGCTCCAGGTCTTCCCATCGGTCGCGATCAACCTCATGGAATTCCATATCATTCGGAGAATCCAAGAAGCGTCGCTACCTGGGCAGGCCAAGCCCGCGTTGAGCTATGATGTTGCGCTGTATCTCGGATGTTCCGGCAGCTATAGTGGAGGACACGGAGGACAGATACAACTGCTGAATGTGCCCTTCCAGCGGCGCCCACTTCGAGCCCTGTGAAATCTGGCCCGCCATTCCCAGTATCTCCATGCCGGTTCGCGCTACTCGCTGAGTTAGTTCAGTCCCGTACATCTTGGACATCGAAGCCTCGGCGTTCGGGATCATGTCCTGGCTCTGCATCCAAGCCACCTTGTACGCCAGCCATCGCGCGATCTCGGTCTCAGTGAAACGCTGAGCGATCTTTCTCCTAACGCCAGGGTTGTCGCTAAGCGGCTCTCCGTTTCTTTCGGTCTGCTTGGCGTATTCCACCAGGGCTTCCAGCGTTCGGCGCGCCCCCGCTGAATAGCCGACGCCCGACCTCTCAAAGTCCAATGCTACGGCCAGCGTGTACCAGCCGCGGTCCTCCTGTCCAACAAGGTTGCCGCTCGGTATCCTCACATCGTCGAAATAGACCTCGTTGAAGTCGCGGCCTCCCGCCATGTTCTCAATGGGCCGGACACTGACACCCGGGCTCTTCATGTCCAACATGAATATGCTGATACCCCTATGCTTTGGGGCATCGGGATTAGTGCGGGCTGCCAGCCAACCCCAGTCGGCGACATGCGCGCTCGAAGTCCATATCTTCTGGCCGTTGATTACGTAGTCGTCGCCGTCTCTCACCGCCGCCGTCTGGAGCGAAGCCAGGTCCGAACCGGATCCAGGCTCGCTGTACAGGGTACACCACAGACGCTCACCCTTAGCGATTGGAGGCAAATGCTCGGCCTTCTGCTCATCGGTGCCCGCGATCATCAGGACCGGGCCAACCCAGGAAATCGCGCCTGTGCCAAGCTCGGTGCCGGGGACGTTCTTGTAGGACATCTCCTCGTTGTAGATTACCTGCTCCATGATGGAGCGAGCCTGTCCCCCGTACTCCTCGGGCCAGGCCAGAGTCAGCCAGCCCTTGTCGGCGAGGGCTTGAGTCATTTGACGGGTGAAATCCCGCCGCTCTTCGGCAGACTGTCCCGCCTGTCCGAGAGGGTCCCAATCTCCGGGAAGCGTATCTTGCAGGAAGTCACGGATCTCTTGTCGGAAGTCCTCTTCCCGCTGTGTGAACTTAATATCCATCTGACGCCTCCAAGCGTTTGCTCTGGTCTGTCAACAGTCTATGAACACCGCCGCAGGCCGTCAAGCGCAGCGATGGTCACCCGCCGCCGCCCTGCCGACGCCACCTCACAGCGCGCCAGACGATGAACGCCGCCACGGCCAGCCCTATCAGGAGCAGTGTGCCGTTCTCATACGGCGCCATCAGTTCCCTGATGTCTGCCCAGTTCTCCCCCAGCGCCCGGCCTATGTAGGTCAGTATCAGGTTCCACAGCGTCGTGCCGAGAGTAGTGTAGATCAGGAAGCGAACTATGTTCATCCGGGTGTATCCGGCGGGCACCGAGATTATGCTGCGGATGAGAGGGATGAGACGCCCGAAGAAGATGATCGCCTCGCCGTAGCGCTCGAACCACGCGGCGCTGCGGTCAAGGTCTCTCTCAGAGATGAACACGTACCTGCCGTAGGTCTCCACCAGCCGGCGCACACCCGCCTCTCGGGCGATGTACCCAATAGCGTAGAGAACAACCGCTCCGATGAGCGACCCTGCGGTCCCGGCCGCGACCGCGCCCCAAAAGTCCAGTTCACCCTTGGCCGACAACGCGCCTGCGAACGGCAGCACAGCCTCGGACGGGATCGGTGGGAAGATGTTTTCGAGGGCCATCGCCAAGACTATGCCAGGGTAGCCTATGGCGGCGATCAGCGACTCGATCCAGGCGCCGGTCTGCTCCAGCAAGTGCATTGTTCATCGTCCTCGAAGCGCCAGGCTCACGCCATCCCCGCCAGTTCCAGCACACGACGCACATTTTCCGGCCCCGGAGAACGCTCACCGGACTGCACTTCCTTCACTACCTGCACAATCGCGGCGTTGATAGGAGTAGGAATTCCCGACTTTCGTCCCTGCTCGACGATATAGCCATTCATGAACTCGATCTCGGTGCGGCGGCCCTTCTCGACGTCCTGCCCCATGGACGACTTCCAGTCCGCTCCACCTCCGGTCGGCTGGAACTTCGCGTCCAACTCTTCATAGACCTCGCCGTCGTCCGCCTTGGCGAAGGTCTCCGCCGATACTCCACGTATCGGCTCGACCTGGTAGTTCTGAGCCAGCGCGACCTGGCACGACTCCTTGCAGATGTTTATCTGAACGCGCCTGGCCTCCGGCATAGACGCCATGCCCTGCGCGCCCAGCCCGGTCATAGCGCCCACTGGGTTGCCCGACGAATTGGTCGTCAACTTCGACCAACGCTCGCCCCACAGGTTGGAGGTGGCCTTCGCGTCATCAACGCACATGAGGACGTCAACCAACTCCTCCACCCTTGGAGTAATCCGTCCGTGCAGTTCTCCCACACGGAACACCACGTGCCCGCGTCCTCTTCCGGGAGGCCCGCCGCGGGTCACGTGCCCAGGTTCCCACAGCGCGACGGTGATGCTCGACATGATGCATCCCACAGCGCGGTCGTATCCCGCTATCGAAGCCACCAGTTGGTCGTTCATGCAGTTCTGGGACGACACCACAACCCCGTCGTCCTTCACCAGCCGCTTCAGGAAGTGCGCCGACCACTCCGTGTCGTAGCTCTTCATTGCCAGAAAGCCGATGTCGAAGTCCCCGTCCAACTGCATCGCGTCGGACAGGTGGAACGCCTTAACGGGAATTGTGAAGTCCCCCTGGCTGCCCGACGCCCGCAGACCCTGATTCCTCATGGTCTCAACGTGCTCGCCCCACATATCCACGAGCGTAACGTCGTAGCCCTCTTTGGTCATGTATGCGCCCAGGTAGCTGCCTGCCGCGCCCGCTCCCATTATCACGATGCGTTTGTCGCTCATAGAAACTCTCTCCTCGTTAACTGCTATGGAGTAGCGACCTCGATTTCAAATTCAAACCTCTCCCCTTCCGCAATCGCCGAGACCCGCCTGGTCGCTCTGTTCGTGGAATACGTTCCGGGCGAGGCGATTATCCTGCCGTCCGAGTCCAATACGGTGAAGTCGCTGCCGGAGGCGCTTAAAGAAAACGCGCCGCTCAGGTCGAGTCCGACGAACGCCTTGATGTCCACTATCATCCGCTCCTGTTCACGGAGTATCTCATGCGCTTCTTCGACTGTCACC
>JAAXHY010000533.1 GCA_012270665.1 Dehalococcoidia bacterium | reverse complement strand
ATTACACAGGCTACGATGGATCTGCGGGAGAGGGACCTTCCCAACATGGTCCTCGTCGAGGAAGATTTGGGAGCGCCTTATGACGGCTTCTCCGCGGTTCGTGAAGGCGAACTGGACAATGTCACTCTTGCCGAGCACGGGTTCAGTGGTTCTACGGAGCGCCGTTTTCAGGATGCGGGCCGAATTGCAGGGTATGTCAGAGAGTTCGTGTCGCCCACGGCGCAATTGGACATGGATGGCGCGGACCTGATCGTCGGCTCGGTTGCGCACCTGTTCGATACGCCGGACAGCGTGAGCCGATGGATGCGCGACATATTCCTGAAGGACTTCTCCGAGAATGTGGGCGCGATTCTGGAGAACGGCCAGAGGATGATCGAGGTGGAAGAATTGGACCCCCGAGGTTTCTTCGACGATGTGGTCGCTTTGAAGGCTGTACATGACAGTTCGGGGCATATAATATCTTCGACTGTCGTTGACTTTCGGGTGGGCAGGATTCTTGGTGTCACGTATGTGGCGACCGTCGGCAACCATCTCCGGCTAGAGGAAGCCACTACCCTCGGCATCGCCATGGAGAAGCTCATCGTAGCCGCCGCGCTGGACGGCTAGAACTATCCGTCGCTAAGTCGAAGTGGTAACATAACGACCCACTCGGGCTAATCACCCGATATGACTGGAGCATGATGAATCTTCACCCTGTTATATTTGCCGGAGGATCGGGCACGAGGCTGTGGCCTCTGTCCAGAGAGTTCTACCCGAAGCCGTTTCTCTCCATCACCGGCCCCCATACTATGTTCCAGGAGACCATTCTGAGGCTGGATGGCATCGAGGGCATGGCTCAGCCGACAGTCGTCTGCAATGAGGAGCATAGGTTTCTGGTTGCGGAGCAGGCGAGACAGATCGGTCGGATGCCGCAGTCCATATTACTAGAGCCGGTAGGGCGCAATACGGCTCCCGCTCTAACACTGGCAGCGCTTGCGCTCGAAGATCAGTCGCAATGCAAAGATGACCCGCTGCTTCTCGCCTTTCCCGCGGACCACGCGATTGGAGATGTCGCCGCCTTTCAGTCTGCTGTCAGTGTCGCCGTCAAATTGGCGAAAGACGATTCGATAGCAACGCTGGGAGTAACCCCGGACTCTCCTCACACGGGTTATGGATATATACGAAGAGGGGCGCAATTGTCCGCCACACCTCTCGCGCTGAACAGCGCTGCCTACGAACTGGCTGAATTTGTCGAGAAGCCGGACGAGGCCACTGCCGAGAATATGCTCAAGACCGAAGAGTATCTCTGGAACAGTGGTATGTTCATCATGAGAGTGTCCGCATGGCTGGAGGAGATCGAGAGGTTCAGGCCCGACATCGTGAAGGTGTGCAGAGAGGCATATGATCACGGCGCGGAAGACGGTATCTTCTACAGGCCGGACTCAGGACTATTCACCGAGTGTCCGCCGGACACCGTTGACTACGCCGTCATGGAACGCATAACCGCTTCGGACTACGCCGGGCAACGTCGAGCCGTAGTTGTGCCATTGGACGCCGGGTGGTCTGACCTCGGATCATGGGCGGCGATCATGGACATCAGCGATAAGGACGCCAACGGGAATGTGATCAAGGGGGATGTTTACGTCCACGAGATGCGGAATTCTATGATTCACGGACAGCATCGCCTCGTGTCCGTTGTCGGTCTGGAAGATGTGATAGTCGTCGAGACGGCTGACGCGGTGCTAGTAGCCGACAAGAACAGTGTACAGGATGTTAAGGATCTGGTTGATACCCTGAAGCGGGCCGAACGTTACGAGCAGGAGAACCATCGGCGTGTTCACAGGCCCTGGGGGTGGTACGAGACGGTTGACTTCGGACCGCGATTCCAGGTAAAGCAGATTACCGTGAATCCGGGCGCGGCCATGTCGTTACAGATGCATCATCATCGGGCAGAGCACTGGGTGGTAGTAAGTGGAACGGCGAAGGTCACCAAATCCGGCAAGCAGTTTCTGCTGCACGAAAACCAGGCCGCATATGTACAGATAGGCGAACAGCATCGTCTTGAGAATCCTGGAACGATTCCACTGAAGATCATAGAAGTGCAGACCGGAAGCTATCTCGGCGAAGACGACATAGTGCGATTCGAGGACCGATACAATCGCAGCTGATCTATTCATTCAGATCTGTCAATTCAGCAACAGTCATGCAGGAAGAGGATCGCCGATGACCGATTACAGTTCAGCCACCGCGCCAGTGTCCGAGGTTTTGGCCGTGCCGGATCGGGTGCTCCTAGGGCCCGGACCTTCTATGGTCAGTCCGAGGGTTCTGCAGGCCATGATGCAGAATATGATCGGATACCTCGATCCCGACTACGTTCTGATGCTGGAGGATGTATCGGGGTTGCTGGGCGAGGTGTTTCAGACCGGGAACGCCGCAACCATGGCTTTGTCGGGAACCGGGTCGGCGGGTATGGAGGCCGGACTTTCCAGCCTGCTGGAGCCGGGGGACACGGTTATCGTGTGTATATGCGGCTTCTTCGGAGAGCGCATGGTGGATATGGCTACTCGTGTGGGCGCGAATGTGGTGGCATTGCGCTCGGAATGGGGCAAGCCATTTCCGGCTGAAATGCTGCAGGACGCGCTGGAAGGGAATCCG
>JAAXHY010000440.1 GCA_012270665.1 Dehalococcoidia bacterium | reverse complement strand
ACGACAGTCGAAGATATTATATGCCCCGAACTGTCATGTACAGCCTTCAAAGCGACCACATCGTCGAAGAAACCTCGGGGGTCCAATTCTTCCACCTCGATCATCCTCTGGCCGTTCTCCAGAATCGCGCCCACATTCTCGGAGAAGTCCTTCAGGAATATGTTGCGCATCCATCGGCTCACGCTGTCCGGCGTATCGAACAGGTGCGCAACCGAGCCGACGATCAGGTCCGCGCCATCCATGTCCAACTGTGCCGTGGGCGACACGAACTCTCTGACATACCCTGCAATTCGGCCCGCATCCTGAAAACGGCGCTCCGTAGAACCGCTGAACCCGTGCTCGGCAAGAGTGACATTGTCCAGTTCGCCTTCACGAACCGCGGAGAAGCCGTCATAAGGCGCTCCCAAATCTTCCTCGACGAGGACCATGTTGGGAAGGTCCCTCTCCCGCAGATCCATCGTAGCCTGTGTAATCGAAACCGGCACTGCAAACTCCCCTATGTCCGTTGTCCGACACCAAGATTGTTGACTGCAAGCGTCACGGTGTCAAGCGCGCAAAGTCTAGCTTCACTTTGCAAATCCGGTCACGTAAGTCTATGATACCCGCGCGATGGTAAATGAAGATTCCGGATCTGTTCGGCGCAAGGTGCTGGTGACAGGCGGCGCCGGTTACATAGGCAGCACTATCTGTTCGGTGCTGGAGGACTCTGGGCGCTCCCCCGTCATTCTGGATTCGCTCGTCAACGGACGTGAAGAATTCGCGCGGTCTCGTCCCCTCTACCGGGGCGACATCGCGGACCCCGATATACTTTCGCGGGTTTTCCAGGACCATCCGGACATCAGCTTCGCTATTCACTGCGCCGCGCTCGCGGTGGTCCCGGATTCGGTCAGCAGGCCATACGCCTACTACCGCAACAACGTCACCGGCTCGGCGGAGCTCTTCAGGACGCTCTCCCAGCATGGCTGCAAGAATATAGTGTTCAGCTCATCGGCCTCGGTTTACGACAACGTTCCCGGTTTCATGGTTACCGAGGATTCCCCAACTCGCCCCCAGAGTCCATACGCGCGTACCAAACTGATGGCGGAGATGATGCTGGAAGATATGGCCGCGAGCTATGGGCTGAAGGCCATCTCCCTCAGGTACTTTAATCCCATTGGCGCCGACCCCGGGATGCGGTCAGGGCAGGTCCAAAGAGAAGCCACGCAGATAGTGAATATCCTCGTGTCGGTAGCGAACGGCGATAGACCAACTTTCCAGGTCACCGGGACCGACTGGCCCACCAGGGACGGCACCGGTATCAGAGACTACATTCACGTCTGGGACCTCGCGCAGGCGCACGTGAAGGCTGTCGAGCGCATTGATAATATATTCCCCGATGGTCCGGGGTTCATCGTCATCAATCTGGGCACAGGCAGAGGGGTGACCGTTCGGGAAATAGTATCGGCTTTCGAGCGGGTGCATGG
>JAAXHY010000560.1 GCA_012270665.1 Dehalococcoidia bacterium | reverse complement strand
GCAGGGCGCGCCCTGCACCCGTAAATGGGCGGTATTATCTCCGTTTGCTGAAATGCACGGCTAGGATACTTGAAACCCGAATTGGCGGCAACCGAGCAGTTCGTGTGGAACCTGTATCAATTTGGTCGGTAGACTCCGTATAAGACACCCAACCACCCTTGGATTGCCGAGCGGCGAGCCACTTCGTGGGTTCCGGCTTTCGCCGGAATGACGGGACCGGCTGTTAAAGCTCAGGAAAGTGGCGCGCCGACTAAATTGATACAGCTTCTTTTAGAACAAATGTATTTACACGGCGGCGACGCTGTGGTAAACTCGATGTATCACACCGAGTCGAGCATGAGTTTAGGGCGGAGAACCCGCCAAGACAATCCTGGAGAGGGTACATGGACAAAAAGAAGCGTGAGGCACTCGAAGTAGCGATTGGACAGATCGACCGGCACTTTGGCGAGGGAACGGTTATGAGGCTTGGGGAAGACCGGGGAGCTATGCAGATCGAAGCTATCTCGACCGGGTCTCTCATACTGGACCAGGCGCTGGGCGTAGGCGGAGTGCCTCGCGGTCGCGTCACTGAGATCTACGGGGCGGAGTCTTCGGGAAAGTCCACCCTGTCCTATCACATCATGGCTGAGGCACAGAAGCTCGGCGGGACCGCCGCCTACATAGACGCGGAGCACGCGCTCGACCCCGGCTACTCTGCCCGTTGTGGAGTCAACCTGGACGACCTGCTCCTGTCGCAGCCGGACAGCGCTGAGCAGGCGCTGGAAATATGCGAGTACCTGGTGCGCAGCAGCGCGGTGGACGTGATAGTCATTGACAGCGTCGCGGCGCTGGTTCCCAAGGCCGAGATAGACGGCGACATGGGAGACACACACGTCGGTCTCCAGGCGCGGCTGATGTCGCAGGCCCTGCGCAAGCTGACGTCCGCCATCAGTCGCTCGGATACCGTGGTTATCTTCATCAACCAGATACGCGAGAAGGTCGGCGTGCTCTGGGGAAGCCCGGAGACCACTCCGGGCGGCAGGGCGCTCAAGTTCTACAGCTCAGTCAGGCTCGACCTTCGCCGCATCGAGTCCATCAAGCAGTCTGGCAATTTCGTCGGCAATCGAATTCGGGCGCGGGTCGTCAAGAACAAGGTCGCCTCTCCATTCAAGACCGCCGAGTTCGACATCATGTTCAACG
>JAAXHY010000405.1 GCA_012270665.1 Dehalococcoidia bacterium | reverse complement strand
CCAGCCCGACCCTGTGACCCTCCCAGTTAGTGCCCAGTACTTTCCTGCGTATTTATAAACTACGATATATGTCGCATCGTCCCCGACTTTGCAAGGCTCTGTATGGAACACGCTTGTCAGAGCTGCAATGTGATGGTACAAAATCTGGAACTGAACATCAGCGCTGTACCCAAGGAGTTAGGAAATGTCCCGCTTGGAAGGAAAAGTGGCAGTGATTACCGGGGCTACCGGCGGCATCGGAAGCGCCGCCGCCAGGCTATTCGCTGAGGAAGGAGCTAGGGTGGCCCTGGTTGACCTCGACGAAGCCGCCCTTGGCGAAGTGGCGCGGTCAATCGGCGAGGATAAGGCCAGCTACACCGTGGCCGACGTCACCCAACCCGATCAGACCCGGGCCTACATCGCCGAGGCCGTGGACCGCTGGGGCGGCATAGACGTGCTGCTGGCCAACGCCGGAATCGAGGGAACGCTGTCTCTCATAACCGACTATCCCATAGACGTCTTCGACCGCGTAATGGCGGTCAACGTGCGCGGTGTGTGGCTCGGAATCAAGTACGCGGTCCCCGTGATGCGCGAGCGTGGAGGGGGTAGCATAGTCATCACCTCTTCCACGGCAGGAATCGGCGGAACCCCGGAAATGTCGGCATACGGCGCCAGCAAGCACGCGGTAATCGGACTGATGCGTACCGCCGCCCTGGAGTTCGCGCCCGACGGCGTCAGGGTCAACACCGTCAATCCGGCGCCCATCGAGACCCGCATGATGCGCTCTATCGAGGAGATGCGCGTGGCGGCGATGGATGACTCCAACGTGACCGTAGATGTGGTGAAACGGTCGGCCTCAGACCGCATACCCCTTCAGCGTTATGGAGAGCCGGAGGAAGTGGCGAGGCTGATGCTGTTCCTAGCCAGCGACGACAGCAGCTTCTCCACCGGAGGCGTCTATATGGTCGACGGCGGCAGATCCGCAGGCGGCCGCTAGTCCGCGCCGGCGTGATACTGTAACCGCACGATGCTCACGCAGGACGAAGCGGAACGGCTCATCGTGATGGAGAAGCGATTCCAGGACTCGGTTGATTTCCTACTTCTTCCTGAACCCTGAGAGAACCTGACATTCTCGCTGGTTTCGCTGGACGAACAGGGATCATTCCTGTTGGATATTGAACGAGGTCGAATTCCGACCACACAGCAAGAAGAACCAGACAAGTGGAAGTTACAACTACGTTACGGTAGTGAGGTTCTGGTTCGATTGGATACCGGAGGGCCGGAGCATATCAATCCCAAGTCAGCGCCTAACAGACGCCTATCCAGATATGCGGGTCAGCGGGTTCCTACTCCGCATATCCAAAGGTATGTAGAAGGCGAAGAACGTCCCTGGGCGTTTCCTCCGCCACCTGAATTTACAAATATAGACGATATAGAGGTGACGTGGCGAGAATTCCTAGACCACTGCAACGTCATCGAGATTCCGAGCGCAATGGAGAACGTCTGATATGGACAAACTAAACAGCGAACAGATAGTCCAGCGGTACACAGATTGGCTGCGTGGAGAATTCAGGGCGAAGACCTACGATAACGGCGTGTGCGAGATAACGCTGCCCTTTCTGAACAGGCGTCGAACTTGCTTTCAAGTCTTTGTCGAAAGAACGGAATCAGGTCTGACGATCTCAGACTATGGCGAGACAATCGGCGACCTGAGCTTCTCCGGCTTCGACATAGACACCGAGACCAGACGGCGAACTCTGGACGGTCTGCTGCGTTCGTTCGGCGTCAACCTTGTGGGCAAAGATGAATTGCGTATATACACCTCGGAGGAAAAACTGCCGGATTATCTAAACGAGTTGCTTCACTGTATGATAGCGATTGACCTGATGATATACACGGCCCCGCATGAAATAGCGCGACTGTACGAGGAAGATACGCAGGCCACCAGGAAATCCGAGAAGGAACGGCTGACCGCGACCCGTAGTTGATCCGCCTCGAAGCGCGCGCGCAGAGGTTACCTCCAATATGTCCAAGGCTGCGCAGGCCCTATTCAGTCCCGCGGGCGTCAGTCTAGGGTGCCGACCTGTCCTGTCCGTATTCAGGGATTTTCCACGACATGGAACGTCTCCGATACTGTATTCAACCCCCATCCTCTGAAGTGGCGCCTGTCATGTAGGCCCTCAGCCAGACACCGAAGCCGACCGCTCCACCCAAACCCAATGCCGGAAGTAAGAGTAAGAGTCCCTCAGCGCCTACAGACGCGAGGCCAAACAAGACCAGCGCGGCGACTACACCGCCCGTAATGAAGCATCCTGAGAGAATCTTTTCCCGAGGGGATATATATCGCGTCCTTCTAAACTCTCTTGCACTTGCGGACAGGCTGGTGCGTTTGGTCTCTTCCTTGAACTCCTTTTGTGAAATACGTCTATCGGGTGGTGTCAGAGACGTGGCCGGAACAAGTCTCGAGTAGCGCTCTCTGAACTCTTTATCAGTCTGCGAGCCCTTGCTCCGGTTACATCTACGGCATGTGACTTGGAGATTGCTCTCGTCATCGAGCCCTCCTCGCTCCAATGGAATAATGTGGTCTATTTCGATATTGCGGGCGATTCGGCGGTTGCCACAGTAAACACACCTATAGTTATATTGCCTCATCAACTCCCGCCTACGTTCTTCCGGCAATCTTAACTTTCGCTCGGTAGGTCGAATCCTTCGTTCATTGGAACGTGTTATGAGCATCACCCAGATCAGACAGTCTGCCAACAGTAACGCAACTATGACAGTCCAATTCCACATTGTTCCTAAGACTAAAGCCCAGGTTGGCGATCTGTCCGTGTCTGAACTCGGCGTATGCTCTTCGATGCTCGCAGGAGGCTTATCTAAAGGCGGCGCCACCCGTGGTTCCGGTCTGGGAATACTCTGCGCCTGCAACGGGATGTCATCAATCTCCTCATTCGGTGGGTTGGTGTCTTCGACATCTGCGCGCGCGTCTAAGTCTGGAACCTCGATGCTATCAACCATATCCAGGATAGCGTTCACATGAGGCTGTACCTGCAACGGTTGATCTCTGTCCCACCAAATGGCGTCTTGTATTTCCCGGTGGTCTGGGACGGAGATCCCCGGATCCCGGTGCAAAGTAAACTTCATGGACGGCCACGGTGCCTGCGTAACGGCCCACGTGCAGCATCTGCGTCGTGTGTACGCCGGTGTCCTCCATGATCACCTGTGTCATTTGTTCGCCGATTTCCTCTTCCAGTCCTTCCACCTCGATTAGGGACCTCTCAGGATCCTCGGCGTCCACCACATCCACTCCGGGCAACGTCCACTCATTCTGTCCGTTACGCTTCACTAGCAATACTTCATCGTCTTGATTGAACACTACGACGGCAGCCCTCAGGTAAAGATTCCTGCGCCTTTGACGCCGCCGCCCACGCCTTCGATTGCTTTTACTTCTCATAGTGTTTCTCTCTAGTCACACTTTTCCAAATCATAACACGAAGGAGGCGCTTACCATCCTCACTACTCCCTGTAACCCCAGAAATACCACCGGTTGCGTTTACCCAGAACACCGCATACGATACTCGACAGATTTGCTCCCATCATCAACGAGAACCACCGGAGTGAAGGAACGCCGGGCAGCAAGCGCGACTTCACTCTCAGCGCCCGGAGGCCCAATAGATGCGAATCACCGACGTAACTACCACCGTTCTCAG
>JAAXHY010000406.1 GCA_012270665.1 Dehalococcoidia bacterium | reverse complement strand
AGACCGTTCTGCCCCTGTTCGAGCAGGTAGCGGTATCGCCGGTTCGACTCTTCCGGAGAGGCCATTCCCGCGTACTGGCGCATAGTCCACAGACGACCGCGGTACATAGTGGGCTGCACACCGCGCGTGTAGGGATACTCTCCCGGGTAGCCCAGGTTGCCGTCCGGATCCGGCCTGTCTTCACTGGTGTAGAGGATGTCCTCCTCGATGCCACTACCCGTCTCGAACCTGTCCTGACGTTCCCCGAACCGTTTCAACACGGGATCGAGCGTGTTCTCTCGCCACTCCTGCTTACTGTCGCTGGGCATAGCGTTTCTCCGTAGCCTTATTGCCGTAATGTGGGTACCCGGAATGATACCAGTTATTCAGCCTACGGGCATGGCTTCCCGTTTGCAGAGACCTTTGCATAACCACCGTCATATCCGCGAAAGCGAGCATCCAGACGTATGGAAGCGCGGGTGTCGGGGAGAAAGAGGACGCTCAATCGTGAGGTTCTGATTCTCAACTATGAACCCGCAGCCGAAGGCGATGCGCACCCTCTGAAGAACTCCGACTATACTCCGGATCAGGGCGCGTTATTCGAGAGTTCGTCTGAATATAAGGCCCTGCCTTAAAGGGTAGACTGTACGGCGGCGGTCACCGATGTCCGTTGGAATCCATGAACCTGTCTATACTGATGGCCCGCGCGCCGCGAGTGTAGCGCACTCGAATGTGTT
The DNA here is from genome assembly GCA_012270665.1 of Dehalococcoidia bacterium. The sequence continues at coordinate 406 of JAAXHY010000406.1, read as the reverse complement.
CGCCAACGTCTAAGATATGGTACGTAGGACGGTCAACGGCTATCGGAGCGCCGCTGACTAACAGAACATATCTACCCTTGTCGTCAATTCTCTTGGATTCCAGGATTCCCTCCATCACATAGTAAGGAGGCAGCGCGTCCACCATAGACAGCGTCCATGACTCCACTTTGCGTGAAGCGGATTTCGCTGTTTCCCACGCGCTCATTTCAGGAAATGTGAATCTGTATGGCTTGCCTTGCAGCATAATCAAACAGTCGTCATATAATCGCTCTTGAACACCGTATAGGGCTAGCGCAGAACCGATTGAATCACCTTAGCGGTCGAACGCCTAATTTGCGAGGGCGTGTCGGGCCGCTCCTTCGCCCGCTATCTTGCCGAACACCGCCCCCGCCATCAGGCCGGAGCC
>JAAXHY010000369.1 GCA_012270665.1 Dehalococcoidia bacterium | reverse complement strand
TCCACGCCTTTCCTGAACGCCACTCCCGGCAACTCTCCGGGAATATCCGGCATTCCGTTTCTAAGTTCGCAGTCTATCACCACCCCGGACTCAGCGGGTCCGAACCTCAGATTGCCCGAATATCGGTACTGATAGCTGTCCCATAACAGGTTAAGCCCGGCACTCGCGCCCACGTCTATCAACCCGAGAGGCATTCCACCCGAATCTATCGAGACTACTCCGAAAGCAGGCATCAGGTACGAGCAGCGCCTTATCTCATTGGTCTGCACCCTCCGGGTCCGCGCCAGATCCACGATACATCCCCCATTCTCGTAGCAAAACCTGGAGAATGCCTCGGCTAGGCCTCGCCCTGGAGGGCCTCCCTCCCCTGCGCGAGCATAGCAATGCGCCAGATGGTCACCTGGAGAATCGTGGAGCAAACACTTCACCGCCGCGAAGAACAGGTTTGGAATCGGCTGACCTACCATGCACTCACGAGAGAGCGCTAGTAGTCCGGGGTCTTCCGCGACTGCCAGGGAAAGAACCTCATAAGTCGGAGACATGACATTCAGGCCCGACGACCCGGAACACTCCTCCCGCGCGAACACTCTGAACCTTTCGGCCAGAGCCTCGTCGGCGCGCTCTTCAGGAGTCAACTGCTCCAGCCGTCCGCGACCCTGGTGGCCTTCTATCTCATCGGGAGTCATGACCCGCTACCTTGCGGTAACTCCGCCGTCTATGACGAGTTCGGCGCCCGTCATGAACGACGACTCGTCGGACGCCAGGAACAACGCGCCGTATGCTACGTCCATCACCGTCCCGATTCGTCCCAATGGTACACGCGCCTCCGATTCAGCCCTGTCCTCCGGTGTCGAGATGTTCTCCTTTATCATCTCGGTATCTATTGGTCCGGGATGTATGGAGTTCGCTCTTATGCCGTCCCCGGCGTGTTGAATGGCGGTGTACTTGGTGAAGAGCCGGACACTGCCCTTGGAAGCGCCGTACGCGCTGCCCCTTTCGCTGCCGACCAAGCCGGCCGTTGACGAAATGTTGATTATGGATCCGCCCCCCGACTTCTGCATAGCCGGGACCGCGTGTTTCGTTCCCAGGAACACGCCGGTGCTGTTGATATCCATGATCTGGTTCCACTCATCCAGGTCGGTCTGGACTATCGGTGTACGCTTGTAGATAGCCGCATTGTTGATGAGTATGTCGAGTCTGCCGTATGTGTTCAAGGTGAACTCGACGGCGTCTTGCCAATCGTCTTCGCTGGTAACATCCAGCTTGATAAACGATGCGTCTCCACCGCCTTCGCGTATTTGCGCGACCAGCGCGTTTCCTTCCGGTTCGAGTATGTCCGCGACCACGACCCTGGCGCCCTCTTTTACGAATAATTCCGCCTCTGACGCGCCCTGCCCTCGTGAACCGCCGCTAATCAGCGCAACTTTGCCTTCGAGTCTCATGTATTTCCTCCCAAGTCAGTATTCCGAGTCGGATGTCGTGATTGTAGCATCGTGTCTTGACTTGGCAAGCAGTCCTTATCTGACGAAGGTGACATACAAGGCTGTGCTATAATTCAACACAGTTACACACTTGGCATCAAATCAGCCTAGATTCCATCCGCGCAAGGAGCATTCCAATGACCCTGCCCTCCGTTTCAGATACAGCCCTGAAGGAATGGGCTTCGGCGGTAGAAACCCTTGGACGGGGAGAGCAGATGCTTGTGATCAGGAAGGGCGGGATACATCGAGAGGACAGGGATTTCCGTTTCGTCTATCCTGAGTTCCTCCTATTCCCGACCTACGAACATCAGAAAGAGGAACTGATCAAGCCCCAGTTCCACGGGGCGCTGCGAGACACCTACAAAGACAACGGCGCAGCAGATGCAGTGGACTTCAAATACTTTTGCCGCGTGACAGACAAGTTCGAGTTGAGAGACGAGGACGACCTCGACCGAATCTCCGAACTGCACATCTGGACAGACGACTATGCCCACAAACGACTGCACTGGCGTCCCAAGCAGCCTCTGACGGTGGCGTTGCTGCGGGTCTATGAACTCCAGAACAGCCAGTCCCTTCCCGTTCTTCCCGAATACTCGGGATGCAAGTCCTGGGTGGAGTTGGGCAAGGAGGTTGCGCTGGGCGACATGACTCCGGTCTTAAGCGACGCCGAGTACGAAAGTCAAGCCGATGTGGTGAGGAGTTCTCTCGCGGGAGCAACATTAGTCGCCTAAGCCTACCCATGAAATACCGCCAACTCGCCGACACCGGCCTCACCGTCTCCGAGATAGGCGTTCCCCTGCGTCCGTTGGCCACCAATGACTATGGACACGTCACGGAGCAGGACACCATCAACGTTCTCAGCCGCGCCTTCGACATGGGTTTCACCTACTTCGATACGGCAGACTCCTATACCGAAGGGTACGGCGAGCGGATTCTGTCCAAGGCGTTGGGACGTAACAGGCACGACATCGTAATCTCGACCAAGGCTGGGTACGACTTCTATCGGCCGGAGATAGATCCGGAGGAACGCGGCAAGTCTCAGCGCTGGACACCAGGATTCATCCAGTACGCCTGTGAACAGAGTCTTCGACGCCTGGATACCGACTATATTGATTTGTTCCAGCTACACCATCCGGGTCCCGACCAGATCGAGGACGACGAACTCTTCGGCATTCTCGACGACCTGGTTGTCGAGGGGAAGATACGCTACTACGGCGTCGCGCTAGACGACGAACCGGAGTCGGAAGAAGCCGGGGAGGGGGCGATAGACGCGCGCTCGGTGTTATCGCTCCAAACAGAATTCAGCCTGTTTAGGCAGCAGCCGGGCAGGAATCTAATCTTGAGGGCCCAGGAGGGGGAGTCAGCTATTCTTGCATACGACCCGTCTGTGTCGGGCGCTCTCGAAAGAGAGCCCGACGAACAGTCCGCCGACCCGACCCAGCGCTTCAGGAGAGAGGTTTACGCGCAGAGACAGCGCGGCCGAGACACTCTCATTGACGCCCTGCGAGAATTCGGCGGAGACGTCAGTTCGTGGGCAATCAAGTTCACGCTGGCTTCGCCGGTCGTGGCCTCAACGCTGCCGATAGTAACCTCATACGCCCGGCTGCTCGAACTTGTGGAGATATCGGACTCGTCCGACGCGCCGAGGGAGTTCGTGGAGGCGGCGTTCAGCGTCTATGACGAGGAGCTTGCCAAGCGGCAGGTGTGGCGGTGACGCGGCGCCCATAATCTCGAGGCGTCAAGTCAGTCTTCCGGCTTCTTGGCTATGCGCTCCATCTCCCCCTCGATCAGCCTGAAGTCCTTCTGGGGCAGTAGGTGCAGCCGGTCGAAGAACGCTAACGGCCAGTCTTCGGGCGCCCATCGCTTCAGGTATTCCAGTCTCGGCGCTATCAGCATGGCGTCTATGTAGTCGGGCTC
>JAAXHY010000311.1:9492-12475 GCA_012270665.1 Dehalococcoidia bacterium | reverse complement strand
ACTGGGATTACGGCGCCAATCTGTCCTATCTGAAGGAACTGGTGGAATACTGGCAAACCGACTTCGACTGGCGCGCCCAGGAGAGGCTCATAAACTCATTCCGCCATTTCAAGGCGGATGTGGATGGGCTGGGCATTCACTTCATACACGAACGCGGGAAGGGGCCGGACCCCATGCCCCTGGTGATCACCCACGGCTGGCCCGGATCGGTCTTCGAGATGTACAAGATCATCCCGATGCTGGCGGACCCGGCTTCGCATGGTGCGGATTCCGGCGACTCATTCGACGTCGTAGCGCCCTCTCTGCCAGGCTTCGGATTTTCGGACCATCCTCGAGAAACCGGCGTGGAGGTCGGGATGACCGCGGCCCTCTGGGTCGAACTTATGGCGGGGCTAGGATATTCGCGGTTCGTGGCGCACGGCGGCGACATAGGGGCGGGTGTTACCTCCCGATTGGGGCATGGCCATGCCGACAGCATGATTGGAATCCACCTGACTTCCGTAACCAGGCCCACACCCTACCTCGGCCCGGAATCCAGAGAGTTGACTGATGCCGAAAAGATTCATATGCGAGAGCGCGAGGAGTGGCAGAGATCGGAGGGCGGCTACGCCCACATTCAGGGAACCAAGCCTCAAACACTCTCCTATGGCCTCAACGATTCGCCCGTGGGTCTGGCCGCATGGATCGTTGAGAAGTATCGCGCCTGGAGCGACTGCGACGGAGACGTGGAGAACCGATTCACGAAGGACGAATTGCTAACCACCATAACTATCTACTGGGCCACGCAGACCATCGGCTCCTCCACTCGTATGTACAAGGAAAACCAGAGATACGAATGGACGATGGAGAGGGACGAGAGGGTAGAAGCGCCGACTGGAGTGGCCGCGTTCCCCGAAGAAATCAGCAGGCCGCCGAGGGAGTGGGCGGAACGCTCCTATAACTTGCGGCGTTGGACGAGTATGCCGCGCGGCGGACACTTCGCCGCTCTTGAAGAACCCGAACTGCTGGCCGAGGAAATCAGGGAGTTCTTCCGTCCTTTAAGGTGAAAGGTTCCGGTTGAGTTCCACCAATTGCGCTTCCAACCGCCGTTGGCGCAGTGCGACGGTAACGTCCCCCCGAGTGCGTTCCAGGACTCCCCGCATGACGTCGGTCGTGCGGCGGAGGCCGCGGGTCACGCCGTCGGGATAGTCGAGGGTGACAAGGGCGGCGTAGATTTCGTCCATTATGCCCAGGAGGATCTCGCATCTCGTGAAGTCGTCGTTACGCAGAAGGTCGAGCACGATGCGGCGGAGCTCTCCTATCGTTTCAGCGAGTCCGTTCATGTAAACGGCGGCGCCAACATCGAGTTCTTCCATGGTGGGCAGATGGGAGCCTTCGGCAATTGCGAGCGTTGCGCGCGCCTCGACGAATTCCTTTAGCGCGTCTTCGACGTACCCACCGAAGTACACCTCTGGGTGGACATCCCTATGCGGTTCGAGCCTGGCGCGGAGGTCGGCGGCCTCGGCTATCAGCCGGCGGGCTTCATCGTACTCGGCGCGATGCGTGGCTCTTATCGAGTTGGCGGAGAAGCGGATTATCTGCCGCGAGGTCGTGATGGCCTGTTCGCGCGCGGCGTGAGTTCCCGCCATCAGTTCAGACGCGGCGGCTCCGGCGGTCTGAATAGCTTTCGTGAGTCGGTCGGTTGAGACGTTTTCGGTCGGCATGAGGGACTTCCCGCGTTCAGTTTGCGTTTTCTTCGTACAGTTCGACCAATTCCTGCGTCGCCGCCTGCGGATCCTCCGCGAAGGTGATCGCGCTTACCACGCACACCGAGTCCGCCCCAGCCTTCACCACATCCGCGATGTTCGTCTTGTTGATGCCCCCGATGGCGACTATGGGCTGAGGGACAGCGTCCTTGACGCGGGCTATCTCCTCAGGGCCGAGCGCCGCGCGGCCCGACTTGCCCATAGTGGTGGTCGCATAGATTGCTCCCACGGCTAAGTAGTCCACGCGCTGCCAGGATGACACCAGCGCTTCGGGAAGGCCGTTGTTGGAGTTGCCGATTAACTGGCGCGGCGCGAGGACGTCGCGCGCGGACGGAACCGGTAAGTCAGTCTGGCCCACGTGCAGGACGTGGGCGTCGGAGACGCGGGCGAGGTCGGCGTGATCGTTCATCACGAAGAGCGCGTCGTATTCGTCGCATAGCGCCTTCAGTTCGCGCGCCGCCTTCAGAATGTCGCCCTTGTCATTCAGCTTGTCCCTGATCTGCACGACGCGCGCCCCGCCCTCCAGCGACTGCCGCGCCACCTCGCTCACCGGGCGTCCCCTCGTGGCCTCCGGGTCAACTATGACATATATGCCCTTCAGCTTGGGGGCGATTCGAGCGCGTATGTCGGCGGCGGTCGCCTGTTCCGCTCGGTCGAGGATAGGTCGAGCGCGCTGGGCGGCTTCGTCATCCAGAAACTCTGCGGCGGTTCGAAGGAAGGTCGCTATCTTGAGGGCTGTTTCGGGGCTGTCTTTACCGATACCGGGAAATTGGTCAATCCGTGGAATGTCTATGGCCTGGCGTAAGCTTACGATATCAGCCACTACCTCCGGCGAGTCAGCGAAGTGGTCTTCCAGAAGACTTATGCCCGTCGCCAGCGCGCGGCTGTGTAATTCGATGTATGCGTTCAATGTCGTGTCCTTATCCAAGCGGCTCTATTCACGTCCTGTCTATCCCGGAATCAGGTAAATCATAGTTCAGACACCTACGCTCGAATTGTAGCACAGGTATGCGGGATGCAATCCCGCGTTGTGGGGCTTACAATAGCGGTGCGGAAAGGCGTATATGAACTGGAGTGAAACTAATGTCGGAGTACACCGTTTCGGTTATCAGGGGAGACGGGATAGGGATAGAGGTCATCGAAGAAGGAATCAAAGTGCTGAACGCCGTCGGCGGGGAGTACGGCATCAGTTGGAACTGGATGGAGCGTCCCTGGGGCAGCGACTACTACATGGAACA
>JAAXHY010000311.1:0-9389 GCA_012270665.1 Dehalococcoidia bacterium | reverse complement strand
GAGAACACCGAGGGCGAGTACGCCGACGTGGGCGGGTTCGTCTATCCCGACTTCCCGGAGGAGCTCGGCATACAGTCCGCTGTGTTCACTCGGAAGGGGTGCGAGCGGATTATCCGGCACGCCTTCGAGTTGGCGCGACGCAGGAACAAGGCCAGGCGCGTTACCTCCATCACCAAGTCCAACGCGCTCGGATACGGGATGCTGGTGTGGGACAGGGCTTTCGAGCGTGTGGCGGAGGAGTATTCGGACATCGAGACCGGCTCGCTTCTGATTGACGCCGCCTGTATGGACTTCATCCGCAGGCCGGAGTCGTTCGACGTGGTGGTCGGCAGCAACCTGTTCGGAGATATACTGACCGACATCGGCGCGATCATCACCGGCAGCATGGGCCTCGCGCCCAGCGGCAACATTGACCCTGAGCGCAGGTATCCCTCGATGTTCGAGCCGGTGCACGGTTCGGCGCCGGACATCGCGGGGCAGGGAATAGCGAACCCGCTGGCGACGATACTGTCAGGAGCGATGATGCTTAGACACCTGGGAGAAGAGGCCGCCGCCCAATCGGTGGAGAAGGCGTCTCTGAGCGTAGTCGCGCTGGGCGAGACGCTCACTCCCGACCTTGGCGGAACATCGAGGACCGAGGACGTGGGCGACGCCGTAGTCGCCGCACTGCAATAGGAGGCGAGTCATGGCGGACATAGTGATTAGCGGAGGACTGACGGTAACGCCGTCCGGGGTCGAGAACCTGGACGTGTTCATAATGGGCGAGAGTATATCGGCGGTGGCAGCGCCGGGGATGATGGATCATGGCGCCGCCCGCGTGATTGACGCCACTGGCAAGATAGTAGTGCCAGGCGGGGTCGAGCCGCACGCGCACATCGGCGGTCCGCGCCAGCCCGAGCGCTCGGGAGCCGAGCCGGTGTCTAAAGCCGCAGTCTGGGGCGGGACGACGACAGTGCTCGATTTCGCCACCCAGATCCCGGGATTCGATCTCTACCATGCTTTGGGGGAGGCCGCCGAGCGTTGGGAAGGTAGCGCTTACACGGACTACTCCTACCACCCGATCTTTACAAACGGTGCCGACCGCGAGTCGATTGGACAGGTTGGCGAGTTGGTCGAGGCCGGGTTTCCGAGCTTTAAGATCTTCACCACATCCATTCGCCCGCCTAGTCCGCAGATGCAGAACAACAAGACCGACTTCGGCAGGCTCAATGTGATAATGGAGAACGTGGCAGAGGCCGGCGGCATTCTGCTCGTCCACTCCGAAGACGACGACATGGTCCACTACAACTACGATAACGCCCGGGAGGACGGTATGTGGGACTGGTGGAACATGCATCATATCCACTCCAACCTATCCGAGGACGTCTCCTTCAGACGCGTGCTCCGGCTCGCCTCCAAAACCGACTGCCCGATCTACTTCGTCCACGTCAGCGCGCGGGAGGGCGTCGAGGCTGTCGGACAGGCCAGAATGCTCGGCAGACCCGTCTATGGAGAGACGCTGCACAACTACGCATGCTTCAGTGCCGAAAACTACCATCAGGAAGACGGCATGAAGTACCACACCTATCCCTCGCTCAAGTCGGAGGAAGATAGAGCAACACTTTGGAGCGGGCTTTTGGATGGTCGTCTATCCACGATCGCCACCGACCTTGTGTCAACAACCTGGGAGGAGAAGATCCGCTTCAAGACCGTCGCGGACGTTACAGGCGGTCACAACGGCATCGAGACCAGGATGGGTATCGCCTACTCGGTCGGAGTGGTGGAACTAGGCATGGGTCTGGAGCGGTTCGTCGACATCACCTCCGCCAACGCGGCGAAGATATTCGGTATGTACCCTAAGAAGGGCGCGATCGCGCCTGGCTCGGACGCAGATATCTGCATTATCGATCCGGACTTCGACCGGACGCTGACCCTAGATGACCTACACCTGGAGGACTATTCGATCTGGGAGGGCTGGCACGTTCACGGTTGGCCGGAGACGGTGCTGCTCAGGGGCAAGGTGATGGTGGACGGGAGGACTCTGACAGGTTCGCCAAGCGACGGACGGCTGCTCTCCCGCTCGGTCAACGCGGAGGTGGCCCAGAGACCGGTCTGCTGAGTAGTTCTCAGTGAATATAAACAAGGGTGAAGGCTCAGCTTCCTATTGCCAAAGCGGGAAGCGGATATTAACCTATGCCCGACGTTTTGAGGAGGACGCAATTTGCAGGCACGCGAGATAGAAGGTAATTCGCTGGCTTACATTCTCGTGGAGCCGGACGATTTTGACGAGAATCAGGAGTATCCCGCGGTTGTCTTGCTTCACGGATTCGGAGCGAGTATGCGCGACCTCGTCGGACTGGCTCCAAGTATAGACCAGAGCGGCTACCTGTACCTCTTTCCGAACGCCCCGATTCGGATGCACATAGGTCTTGGGGTGACCGGATACGCTTGGACTCCGCCCGGGCAGTCCGGCGGCGAGGGTGCCGCCATCCGGGCCGAAGAGCTCCTCGCGGCCTTCTTCGAGGAGGCCATGGAGCGGCACGGCATTGCGGAGGGCGGCATGGTAATGGGCGGATTCTCCCAGGGTGGGATGATGACCTACCGCTTCGGTCTGCGACGCCCGGATATGTTCGCGGGCCTGGTCATACTTAGCGGTCGCGTCCCGTCGCCCGAGATACTTGCCGACAATCTGCCTGAACATCGCGACCAGCCGATCTTCGTGGCGCACGGGACTCAGGACTCCATGATAGGAGTCGGCGACGCCCGCGAATCGAGAGATTTCCTGATCTCTGAAGGCTACTCTCCCCAGTACCGCGAATACCACATGGCGCACGAAATCAACCAGGACGTGATGTCCGACCTTGCTCCCTGGCTGCATAATGTTATGCCGCCGCTGGTACCCTGAATTACAATAAGCCACAAAACACCTTCTTTTCAACGATTATACGTCTAACTGACACACAAAACAGGAGTAAAACACATGGTAACATTGCGAAAGAACAACATCTTTGCGAAGAACAGGGAAGGCAAATTAGGCCTTGGTCTGGGGCTCGTCTATCCCACCGCGGAGGCCGTCGAACTGGTCGGGATGCTCGGCGGCTTCGACTACATCAATCTGGACGGCGAGCACGGACTGTTCTCCCCGGAGTCCATTGACGCGATGGTCAGGGTCGCCGACGGCTACGGTCTCACGGTCACCGCCCGTGTGCCAAACCTGATGTCTTCGACGATCAACCAGTTCCTCGACAGGGGCGTAATCGGTGTGCTTGGCCCCCACGTTGACACCGCCGAGCAGGCCAAGCAACTGGTAGATGCCTGCCGTTTCGTGCCTGAAGGACAAAGAAGCTGGGGCGGCGGTCGCGGCACTTTCTACAACGACGGCGGCCTTATCGGCCAGCCCGGACTCAAGCGTACCGAATACATGGAGGCCGCCAACAAAGAGATGCTGGTGATGGCCCAGCTCGAGACCGCGACTGCTTTCGAGAATCTGGACGCGATACTCGAAGTGGAGGGCATTGACGCCTTTGCCTGGGGTTCCAACGACCTCGCCCAGTCCATGGGCCTGCCCGGCCAGCCTGACCATCCTGACGTGAAGGCCGCCGAGGCGAGCGTCGCCGACCGCATACACGCCGCCGGTCGAAAGATGTCCTACGACTTATCCAGCGCGATAGGAGTGCCTGAGATCATATTGAGCGGCGCGAGGGCATACCTGGAGTCGCAGTCGTAGGCTGAACCACAGATGGAGAGGAGCGCGAAAATGGCTACGATGAAGGCCGCTTTCTTCGACGGCGCGGGCAAGATGGAAGTCAAAGAAATTCCGAAGCCAGAGGCTGGACCGGGAGATATGATCCTGCGTGTCCACTCCGTCGGAATCTGTGGGTCGGATCTCCAGATGAACGTGGACAAGACCGAACCGGACCAGCTTCCGGCTGGTCATGAGGTGGCAGGAGAAATCATCGAAATCGGCGAAGACGTTGACCCATCCATGCTGGGCAAGCGCGTCGCAGTCGAGATAATCGGTCACGGGCGCGCCTGTACCACCTGCTGGTACTGTCGTCAGGGACAGTTCCGCGCCTGTCGGAACATGGCCCCGTCCGAGGGCGGCGGATTCGCCGAGTATATGAAGCGCAAGGCCATAGGCTGCTATCCGGTGCCGGATTCCATGTCTTGGGAAGCCGCCGCCCTGGTCGAGCCACTGGCCGTGTCGGTTCACGGCGTCAGACTGGGCAACCTCAAGGGCGGCGAGGTAGTTACCGTCCTCGGTTCCGGCAACATAGGCCTGACCGCGATTGCCGCGGCCAAGGCTCTGGGAGCCGGAAAAGTGATCGCCTCTGCCAGGTACGAACAGCAGGCCACGATGGCCAAGCTCGTCGGCGCCGATGAGGTGTATCCCGACACCGGTCCCGACCTGTGGGATGCCATTGCCGAGGCTACCGAGGGGCGCGGTTCGGATATGACCGTCGAGACCGTCGGCGGCCACCAGTCCGCCACGATGCGCCAATCGGTGGAAGTGACACGAATTCAGGGCAGGATAGTAATCATCGGCGGTTTCAGGCGTCCGTTCGAGTTCGACTTCCTTACGCCCATGCTCAAGGAGCAGCAGTTTGTCTTCTCCTCCTGCTACAACGTGCTGGACGGTCGCCACGACTACGAGGTGGCGATTGACATGATGGCCTCTGGCAAAGCCGACATCGAGCCGATGGTCACACACAGGTACGGCCTGGACGACATTCAAGCGGCGTTCGAGACCGCATACGACAAGAATAGCGGCTCGGTTAAGGTCCAGATACACCAGAACTGAGCGAGGAGAGACAGCTATGCGCTACAAAAAATTCGGAAACTCCGACCTCGAAACCTCGGTCGTCGGATTCGGTGGCTGGCCCATGGGACGCGGACACTACGGCTCATTCGACGACGATGAGGTCGTCCGCGCCGTACACGCCTCGATTGACCTGGGCGTGACGCTGTTCGACACCGCCGCGGTTTACGGGTGGGGAGAGGGCGAAAAGCTGCTGGGCCGCGCGCTGGAGGGCAGGAGGGAGGATGTCGTCATCGTTAGCAAGGCCGGCATCCCCTGGGATGAGGAAGGCGGCGGACGTCGCCGCGACAGTTCGCGCGAGTCCCTGGAGAAGTCGCTGAACGAAAGCCTGACCCGTCTCCAGACCGACTACCTCGACCTCTTCCTCGTCCACTGGCCCGACGAATCGCGTCCGATGTCCGTGCCTATGGAAGCCTTCGCCGACTTCCAGAAGCAGGGCAAGATACGCTACGGCGGCGTAAGCAACTTCAGCCCGCGGCAGATGTCCGACTGCCTGGATGTATTCCCGATAGTCACCAACCAGGTTGGCTACCACCTCTTCGACCAGAGGCCCGAACCTGAGATAATCCCCTTCTGCGCCGGCAACCGTATGGGCATCATGGCCTACGGTTCGCTCGCGCACGGTCTCCTGACCGGAACCATGACCCCTGAGACGACCTTCGAGGAGGACGACTGGCGGCGCAGTCTCACGGCGTTCGGCCAGCCTATCTTCAAGGGCCAGAACTTCCTGGACAACCTCAAGAAGGTGGACACTCTGAAGGAGATGGCCGCTGACAAAGGATTCTCCGTAGCCCAACTCGCCCTGGCCTGGGTCGCCTCCGAACCGACCGTCTCCGTAGCGCTCGTCGGCGCCCGCAGGCCCGAGGAGATCCAGGAAAACGTCGCGGCGGCCGACTGGGAACTGTCCGCGTCCGAGCGAGACGAGATCAAGGCGGTGGTTACAGGATAGTTTAGTAAGAGATTACACAAGTGCTCCATTCGGATCATTAGCTTGTTTCTTTGCCATCCTAGAATGCTGGTGGGCTATCGTCGCTGCCGAGATGCGATCTACGATCTAGGTGTTTAGCTGGGCCTCGACTTCCTCTAGGGATACGAGGTTTCCTTCTTGAATGTCTTGGATGCCCCGGCGTAGCGCGGCCATCATTTCGGGATCTCCCATAATCTCCAGTGTCTCTACTATCGCCTCAAACAGATCCCACGACATCACCGCCAGTACAGGTTTGTTGTACCGGGTCAACGCTATCGTGCCATTCTCCGCCTTCAGTTTCTCAGGCAACTGAGTCAGCATCGCTCGCGCCTCGCCGATGGGGATCCGCTCGGTCTCATACTCTGAAAAGGTGATCATCATTCACTTCCTGTATCTGCTGGCTCGGTAAGTCCCAATCGAACCAGTCTCTGGGCAAGTCTGTAAATGTCTCTTCTGTCTCCCCCACGTCTCATCCCAGCGGCTATTATGATTACCTGCACTTCATCCCTCTCCACACTATAAACTATGCGATAACGCTGTCCCGCCGCCCGGACTGACCGATAGCCGGACAAATCTCCCGTTAAAGCCTTCCCCTGCTTATCAGGGTCTTCCTTAAGTCGGTCAATACGTCTGATGATTTGAGTGCGAATTCTGCGATCAGATATTCCCTCCAGCATCTTTATAACTTCTGTCGTCAATAAGATTTGAAAATGCAAAGGCGCATCCTTTCTGCAAGATTACTATTGACGATACTTCTTCAACTGATCAAATGAAAATCAAACACAGAACATATCTGTACATGATATTGTACAAGATATGTGTGCAGACAGTCCACCAAAATCGTGTTGTCCTCATCGTTCACGCTTTAGGGTAAATCCCGATTCGGGCAATCGCTATCGAGCTAGTCGTTAAGATCCGACCCCAACCCCTCCTCCATCTCCACCCCCAACGCTCGCAGCGCTACTGACAACATCGCGTAATAGCCCACGAGAGTGATGAACTCCACAACCGCCTGTGGCCCCAGCAGGTGTTCGATGGCCTGGAAAGTGCGGTCGGTGAGGTCGCCGTTGAGTACCAGCTCTTTCGCCGCCTGAGCGAAGACTCCCTCTTTCGCCGGCAGACCCATTGGCGCCCTTCCGGTTCGGATGCTCTCGATGACCTGCGGGCGAACTCCCACCTCCCGCGCTATCGGCTCGTGGTGCGCCCATTCGTAGTCGCTGTTCGTATGCCGCGCCACGCTGATTATCGCTATCTCGCGCACCACGGGATCGAGAGTAGTGTGCAGTCGTAGGTACTCACCCAGTTGACCGACCGCCTCAGCCGCCTTCGGGCTGTTCATCAGCGCCCTGAACGAATTGGGCATCGGCGTATTAGGTTCTATGCTCCCTCGCGTCTCCGCGATATGATCGAATATCCGCTTCCCGTCCTCGTTCAGCTGATCCTGTTCGACGTACTGCACTCTAGCCATTCTTTTCTGTCCTTTCTGTCGGATGCCGGTCAATCGCCTGCCCCTGAACCGATTCGCTCCCTTGTCCGCTGCCCCAGTTTCGCCAGGTCGTCCGACACCCGGACGCGATAGTTGCCTTCGGGCCCTGGTCCCAGCAGACCTGAGGGCAGCATAGCCACTCTGCGCGAATGGAAGGTTCGTATCTCATCGAGTGACGGCAGGGCGCGAATCCGCCTTCCATCCTCCATCATTGGTAGCAGAAGCGGCTCGCCTCCTCCGCCTGAAGCGTATTCGTCGGCTCCGTGTATCATATCGAGCCTCATTGTTCCATCGAAACCTGTGTGCCTGCTCACCTGCTTGGGCCCTGGCAGATAAACCTTGTCCTCGCTGAGTTTCATAATCGGCCTGCCGTCATACTCCACCAGCTTGTACACGAAGTCAGTATAAGGCGCGTCAGCCGACGCCCCCACCTTTGTGCCTACACCGAACCCGTCTATCGGCGCGCCTCCATCCACCAACTCGGATATCGAAAATTCATCCAGGCCGCCGCTCGCCAGTATCTGAACGTAGCCGAGACCCGCCGCGTCCAGCGTCGCCCGGCTGCGGCGCGCGAGGTGCGCTAGGTCGCCGCTGTCCAGTCGAATAGCGCGAAGCCGATGCCCGCGCGCTTCCATCTCCTTCGCTGTCACTATCGCGTTCGCCACCCCGCCAAGCGTGTCGTAGGTGTCCACCAGCAGCGTGGTCGAATCGGGGAATGACTCGGCATAGGAGGCGAACGCCTCTAGTTCGCTCCCGAATGATGAAACATACGAATGAGACATCGTGCCGACTGCCGGAATGCCGAACTCAACCGCCGCCGCGACATTGCTCGTCCCAGCGAAGCCCGCTATGTAAGACGACCGCGCCTGTCTCATCCCCGCGTCCAGTCCGTGTGTCCGTCGTGCGGCGAAGTCAACCACGCTCCGGCCCTCCGCCGCGTCCACCACCCGCGCCGCCTTCGTGGCCAGCATGGACTCCAGGTTAACGCGGTTCAGGACGAACGTCTCTGCCAGTTGGCACTCGATTATAGGCCCGCTGACTTCCATCACCGGCTCGTCCTCGAAGAATATCTCCCCCTCGCGCATCGCCCGGACATCCCCACAGAACCTCAACTTCCGTAGATACTCCAAGAATCCCGTGTCGAAGATGCCCAGTGAGCTCAGCGCCCCGATTTCATCCTCGCTGAACTCCAGATTTTCCAGGTGCTCCACCACCGACTCAAGCCCGCAAAACACGTAGTACGCCCGATTCGGAGGAAAGTTCCTGAAGAAGAGACTGAACGTGGAGCGCCCTCGCTGTCCGCTCTGGTAGTAGGACTGCGCCATAGTCAGTTGGTAGAGGTCTGTAAATAGCGAATCTGAGATTAGACTTAGAGGCATGGCTTTCCGTTGGGTGATCAGTCACTAGAAGTTAGGCAAAGTGTAGAATCGCATGGCATACTGGTCAAGTTCTGAAGACTGAACACAATCCACACCTGTCGGACTGTCGTATAACACAAACAGATTGGGATTATGGGCGTGCGCTAAATGGCTCCGAAAATCGAAGATCGTTATAGGGCCGCGTTTGTGGCCGCTGTCTTGCTCGCCATTTCAGCCATCCTTGCGGCCTGTTCGGACACTACGGTGGTTCAAGAACAGACTGTCCAGAAACCTGCCGCGCCGGTCGTGGCGCCAACTTCTGAACCCGCGCCGTCCACGACGGTTCCACTGGATACGCCCACATCCATTCCGACTCCTGCGCCCCTGTCCCGGGCCGTGGCGCCCACTCAGGTTCCAGCCCCAACAGCGGCGCCCGCCATGCCGTCGCCAACTCCGACTTCCGATCCCACGCCCGAGCCTCCGGCCTCGACCCCCTTACCCGCAGTTGATACTCCGACTTCTGCGCCGACCGCTGCGCCACCGGACACTCCAACATCCGTACCGGCAGCCGCGTCTCAGCTGACGCCAACCCTCGTTTCTCCTGTGACCTCAACCCCTGCTCCGCCGCCGCCTGTTCCAACCGCAACCGAGATACCGACCGCCACAGCTATTCCAACACCGACCAGACTCCCCGATACGCCCACTCCACAACCGACCGCGACGAAAGTTCCCGATACGCCTACTCCGGTTCCGACACCGGTCCCGCAGCAGACGGCTGCT
>JAAXHY010000568.1:1394-4017 GCA_012270665.1 Dehalococcoidia bacterium | reverse complement strand
ATGTAGCCTCATAGTCTTCCTCTCATACGTCGGTCAAAGAATACGCTGATAACTTTCCAGGGCGTAACGCGAGTATTGACAACCACACGCAGGACACGACCATCTCGCTCCGGCACACGAGCGAAGAAACGCTCAAGTTCCGGGTCGTTTGGATCGTCGGTACGCAATTCAGGTTCGGACACTATTCGCTCTATCCACTCCTCGGGTATTACTCTTATATCAGGCAGACTTCACCATACAGTGCATACGAGCAATCGCGCGATTCTCACGTCTCCACCGTCACTCCCGCGCAAGCGGGTATCCAGGGGTGGGGTATCACCTCCGCATCGTCGGATTACACAGTCCATGCGACTCCAAGCGCTCGCTGTTCCACCGTCGCCACCCATCTTGTCCATCCAAGACATCCTGAAAATCCTGCTTCAGACAATTCCACATCTTCCCCTCGCAACACATTTGTTCTATGCTAGAATATCCTCGCACAGATGGATGACATGAACAGAGCGACAATCCTCAACCAACTCCAGGAGCGCGAATCCGAACTTTCGCGCCGTTTCGGCGTCGCGTCCCTCACTCTGTTCGGCTCCTTCGCCCGCGACCAGGCCACCGAGCATAGCGATGTGGACGTCCTAGTAAGCTTCGACGATGCCCCCGACATGAAAAGTATCTTAGGCGTCCAGTCCTATCTGGAAGAAATCCTGGGCCGAACCGTGGACCTCGTCCTCTGGGACGAACTGCGCGAAGAGATACGCCCCCACGTACAGAGAGACATACTAATGCCCGATTCCCCAAGCCCACCCCGCGAATGGCACTTCTACATCCAAGACATGATCGAGTTCTGCGAGAAAATCCTGTCATACACAGACGGTTTGGAAAGGTCCGGCTTTCTAGTCAATGACCTGATCTACGACGCCACCCTCCGCAACATAGAACTCATAGGCGAAGCCGCCAATCGCATCCCCAACGAAGTACGAGAGGCCAACCCCGAAATCCCCTGGGGCGATATCGTAGGAACCAGAAACCGGCTGGCCCACGCCTACCGGGACATATACGGCGACAGAATATGGATGATTATTCAGGACGACATCCCTGATATGCTCCCCCGCCTCCGAAACATCCTCGAACAACCCGCCGAGGAACCCGGCTGACGCCTTCGCGTAATCGCCTGCTTCCTTCGCTTCCATAGCCCCGAACCTATGGAAGCCATAACCCCCCGATTGTTATAATTCGATATATCTTCCCGCTTATACCCATTATGCCCAACCTTTTCGCGGCGCCGGCGTTATATACGTAGGAACCGCCGCAAGATCGAGGTCAAAGCCAGATGCAAGACATGAGAGGCCGATTAGCCGAAGCGCGCTCCCGTATATCCGATCTCATGGTGCGTCTTTGACCTCGATAGCAAGAAGAAAGAGATTGCGGATTTGGAAGAACAGGCCTCCGATCCCGCTATCTGGGAAGACAACCAGCGCGCCCAGCGCGTAATGCGCAAGATGGCCGACCTCAAGAGCGAGTCCGAGTCCTGGACCGCTCTGGACGCCCGCGCGACCGAGCTCGACGAACTGCTCCAACTCGCCCTCGACGAAGGCGACGAGTCCCTCACCGAGTCCATAGCAGACGACCTCGCCGCGCTCCGGTCCGAACTCGAAGACCTCGAATTCAGGCTCATGCTCTCCGGCGAATACGACGACCACAACGCCATACTCGCCCTTCACGCGGGCGCGGGCGGCGTGGACTCTCAGGACTGGGTCCAGATGCTCATGCGAATGTATCTCCGCTGGTCCGAGGGCAGGGGATACAGGACCGAGGTGCTCGACATCTCCCCGGGCGACGAGGCCGGCATCAAGAGCGTCGTCGTTCAGGTGTCCGGTGACCACGCCTACGGCTACCTCAAGGCCGAAAAGGGAGTTCATCGCCTCGTCAGAATCTCCCCCTTCGACGGCAACCACGCCCGCCACACCTCCTTCGCGCTCGCCGAGGTAATGCCCGAAGTCGAAGAAGGCACAGACGTCCGGATCGGCCCCGACGACCTCAGGATAGACACCTTCAGAGCCGGCGGACACGGCGGACAGAACGTGCAGAAGAACTCCACCGCCGTCAGGATTACCCATCTGCCCACCGGAACCCGCGTCAGCTGCCAGAACGAACGCTCCCTGCGCCAGAACAGGGAGATCGCCATGCGCATCCTGATGGCCCGCCTAGTCGAGCTCGAGATGCAGAAGAAGGCCGAGGAAATGGCGCGCATCAAGGGAGAACACATCTCCCCCGAATGGGGCAACCAGATAAGGAGCTACGTCCTCCATCCCTATCAGATGGTCAAGGACCACCGCATGGACTACACCGTCTCAGACACCGCCGCCGTCCTCGATGGTGATCTGGACGGGTTCATTGTCTCGTATCTAAAGACAACAGTCGGTGATTCCGCCCGCGATTAGGTTGAATCGTCGGAGACGGCGCAGAATCAAAAATGAAATTAGGTGCATCTAAACTTATCGAATACGTTTGAATCTTAGTTGATGAGAGATGAGCAAATGAAGAAATTCGCGATACTTGCCACGATCCTGGCGCTCGCCTTCGTACTGGCCTGCGGCGACTCCGAGACGGAAGAACCCGTTTCCGTAGCCGA
>JAAXHY010000568.1:0-1232 GCA_012270665.1 Dehalococcoidia bacterium | reverse complement strand
GGCGGCGTATTCCGCAGGCTGTGGTCCGACCCGCCAACGCTCGACCCTCATCTGACTACCGACACCACCTCCTCCGGCGTCGTGGTCGAGCTGTTCAGCGGACTGGTCACGATGAATACCGACCTCCAGCTCGTACCCGACATCGCCGAAAGCTGGGAGATTGACGACACCGGCACGGTGTACACATTCCACCTCCGCAAGAACGCCATGTTCCACGACGGCAAGCCCGTAACCGCCCACGACGTCAAGTGGTCGCTCGAAAGGGCTGTGCATCCCGATACCGCCTCCCCCGTCGCCGACACCTATCTCAACGACATCATTGGCGTCGAGAAAGCGCTCGAGGGTGAGACAACCGAGATCGAGGGCGTCAGGGTCATAGACGACCACACGATCCAGTTCACGATTGACGCCCCCAAGGCATACTTCCTCGCCAAGCTCACCTACCCCACCGCCTTCGTTCTGGACAGGGAGAACGTCGAAGCCGGCGGCAGGAACTGGACCGAGAACCCCAACGGAACGGGCCCGTTCAGGCTGAAGGAATACAAGATCGGCGAGCGCATCATCCTCGAGCGCAACGAGAACTTCTACCGCCAGCCCGCCCACGTGGACTCCATTTCGATGAACCTCGCCGGCGGCCAGGCCATGGCCATGTACGAGAACGACGAGATAGACATCACCGGCGTCGGCCTGTTCGACCTGGACAGGGTTCTCGACCCCAACGAAGAGTTGAACAAGGAACTCATCATCGCCCCGCCCGACTTCAGCGTCTCATACGTCGGCTTCAACGCCAGTGTGCCACCGTTCGACGATCCCAAGTTCCGGCAGGCTCTCAACCACGCCGTGGACAAGGAACTCATAGCCACCGAGGTGCTCTCAGAGCTCGTCGAACCCGCGTATGGCATACTGCCCCCCGGCTTCCCGGGCTACAACGACAACCTCGTCGGCCTGGAATACGATCCCGAACTCGCGCGCCAACTGCTCGCCGAGTCCAAGTACGCCGACCCCGACACCAGGCCCAGGATCGAGGTCACAGTGCCGGGCACCGGCGGCACCATCGGCCTCGACCTCGAGGTGATAATCGAGATGTGGAGGCAGGAACTCGGCGTCGAGGTCGAGATTCAGCAGGTCGAGTGGGCCACCTACCTCGAAGACTTGAACCAGCAGAGATTCCAGGCTTACGGCGGTCTCGGCTGGCAGGCCGACTACCCCGACCCGCAGGACTTCCTCGACAT
>JAAXHY010000045.1 GCA_012270665.1 Dehalococcoidia bacterium | reverse complement strand
CTGTTCGCCATAGATGAACTCGAACTGATCTTTACCGACGACGCGCTCGAAGCGGCCGCCGAACAGGCCATCAGGCAAAAGTCCGGCGCTCGCGGCCTGCGCACCATCCTCGAACAGACGCTCCTCGACGTCATGTACGAACTGCCCGGCACAAAGGGCATCAAGCAGTGCATAGTGGACGCGGGCGCGGTCAACGGCGCCTCTCCAATCCTTCTAGTCACGGGCGAAGGGCACAAAATCCCGCTCCGCATGACCGCTCCCGAGGCCGAACAGAAGACGGCGTAGGAGAGCGCAAGTGGGAGCGATACACGTAACGGTCACTATCAGGAATCTAGCGGATCCGGAGCGCGCTTGGGAAGGGCTGTTCCTCGTGGATACCGGAGCGACTGATTCCCTGGTTCCGAGACCGCATCTGGAAGCTATCGGGCTGCAACCCAGAGGCGAACGAATCTACGAACTGGCCGACGGCAGCGAACTCAGGCTGGACATCACTGTCGCAGAAATCGAATTCATGGGCGAAATCGTTGGAGGCACTATCATCTATGGCGAGCCGGGTGTCGAACCACTGTTGGGCGTGACGGCGCTAGAGTCTGTGGGCATAGAGATAGATCCGCTGAACCAGCGCTTGAAGAGGCTGCCTGCGGTTCGGCTCAAGGGTCTCTCGCCCTAAAGCCGCTGACAACCAAAGGTCATTTGTGATATATTGCACATACTATGACGCAGCTCGCCGCATCTCCCGAAATAGCCTCCTCCCCGGCCCGCGGTCTTGCCAGAGACGCGCTATTGGTCGCCAGCGCGCTGCTGATGGCCCTAACACTCTATCTCGTGTATTTCTGGGCTCCGACCGAACAGAACCTCGGCGTCTCCCAGCGCATCTTCTACTTCCATGTCCCGCTTGGCTGGATAGGCATGGTATCCATCATCATCGTCGCGGTCGCCAGCCTGATGCACTTGTTTACCGGACGTCAGCGGTGGGACGACCTCGCCTACTCCACCGCCGAACTCGGCGTGATATACGCCAGCCTGATACTCGTGACCGGGGCCATCTGGGGCAAGCCCGTCTGGGGAGTCTGGTGGACGTGGGATCCCAAGCTGACCACCACGCTCGCGCTCTGGTTCATCTACGTCGCCTACCTGATGATACGCGCCTATGGGCCGATGGGCAGCCAGGGCAGGCGTTTCGCCTCGGTCATCGCGCTCATCGGAGCGGTTGACGCGCCCATCATATACATGGCTTCGATCTGGTGGAGGACCGCGCACCCCGCGCTCAACATCGGTCCCGCCGCCGCCGAAGACGAAGCCATCGCTTCATCCAGAATCTATATCACGCTGCTCGTATCCGTCGTCACGTTCACCGTGATGTACGTAGCCCTTCTGACGGAACGATACGCATTGAGAAAGTCAGAGTCCGACCTTGACGAACTTTACCAGAGAATGGCATAGCGGTCCCGCCCTGCGCGCGGCGCTCCTGGGCGCCCTCATCAGCCTCGCGCTGGTCGCTTGGTCCATGCTGAGCGGCGTGGCGGCGCTCTCGCCGACCCAGCAAGGCAGCGACCCCGAGGCAAACCTTCCATTCCTGTTCGCCGTATTCATAATCACCTGGGCCGCCTTCTTCGTGTATGTATTCTACGTCTCCAGGAAACAGAGAGAGATGCAGCGCGAGATAGAAGCTCTCAAGCGCGCCCTCGAAGAGCGCGACAGACAGGCAACCGAGCAGAACTGACCACAGACCCGCGAACACCGAACACGAGAATTCACAGACCGATATGTCCCAAGCACTCGCTCCACTGCCCGAAACTCAATCCTCCGAAGAAGGCGCCCTCTCGTCCCATCGAGTAAAGCTGCTGATCGCCTTCGTGGTTCTGGTCGGCGCTCTCGGCTACTTCATCTTCCAGGCGTTCTCCGGAGCGACCGTCTATTACTATACAGTGGGCGAGATCAACGAGATCGGCCCTTCTCCCGAGGGCAAGATAGTCCGCGTCAGCGGCAAACTGGAGCCCGACTCGTTCCACCGCGCCGCAGGCTCGACACTCTCCGAATTCCGCCTGACGGACGGGACCGAGATCCTCGCCGCCGCCCACGAAGGCGTGCTGCCCGACCTGTTCTTCAACGAACACTCCGAGATCATTCTGGAAGGCAGCTACGATCCCAACGGAGTCTTCATGAGCGAGAACATCATCGTGAAGTGTCCGTCCAAGTACGTCGCCGCCACAGAGGGGGACACGGGCTGAGACCCCAGAGACCCGCGAAGATTCTCCCTCGCGTGGACACTCACCGAGAATTCAGTGTGTGACCGCGGGCTAAACCGTTCCCACACACTACATTTGTGACGCTTCCGGATTGACGTCCTCGTTGAAGCCCAAACCAACGCCTGCTATCGTAGAGTCAATAGGACTCTACCTTGTTTCCAAGACCATCTGATCCCGAAGACTACCCAAACAGTGCGAGGCTTCTGCCCCCCGGACTTGACCGAACGCCGTATGTAACCTGGCTTCTTCTTAGCGCAAACATCGTCCTGTTTCTTCTGACCGAACTGCTTGGGGGCTCTACCGCCGCAGATGTCCTTATACGCCTCGGCGCCATGGAGAGCTGGCTCATAGCGTCCGGTGAGTACTGGCGACTGTTCAGCGCCATGTTTCTCCACTCAGGACTTATCCACCTGGGATTCAACGTGATCGGCCTGCTCATTTTTGGACATCAGATAGAGCGGCTGTACGGTTACACGCGCTTTCTGGTCATCTACATCCTTGCCGGACTGGCAGGCAGCATCACCAGCTACGCATTCAATCTTAGCTCTGCCCCTTACGCGATAGGGGTCGGCGCAAGCGGCGCGGTTTTCGGCATACTCGGCGCGCTTGTCGCGTTCTTTCTCTCGAATCGGAACCTGCTGGGCGAAATGGGACGGCAGACCCTGGTCGGGCTGCTGCTTCTGGCCGCCGTCAACCTGGCCGTCGGCTTCATCATGCCCGGCATAGACAATTTCGCGCATATAGGCGGATTCGCGGGGGGCCTGCTGCTCGGAATAGCTTACTCCCCCAGGTACAGGCCGGTTTATGACCTCATGGGATGGCCGCAGCGACTTCGAGACACCAACCCTATGTTCAGGCGATTGTGGGTTCTGCCGGTCGCGGTCGCAATACTGGTTGGCGGCGTCTTCATAGGCAATCGAATGGTTGGCGAAACGCCGGTCACTTACCTGAAGGACGCCCAAAATCACCACGAGCAGGGGGAGTTTGGACTTGCCCTGGTCCTGGTCGAAGAGGCGATTGAGCTGCAACCCAACTACGGTCCCGCCTATCTCCGGCGCGCGCTGATCATGGCCGATCTCGGAAATGTCGAGCGCGCCATGGACGACCTGGGTCGGGCGGTCCGCCTCGGGCTTTCGGATTCCGACAGGTCCCAGGCGCTCAGCCTCCTCCTCGAACTTCGCGCCAACCGCTGACTCAGCGTCGCCTGGAGACAGACCTGTATCAACCACCTGGGCACGCTGCCTACGGGCGCGCAAATTCCTCCATTCTTGGATGGGAGAAAGCCAGGGTGATTCCCCTACCGACCACCCTGATACAACATTCCCGGAGAATTCAGGACTTTCTTTGAAATGCCATTCATCATATAATCGCCGCACTACTCACCTATGGGACATAATCTTAGATTGCGCCTATCTTACGACTTCGAGAATCTGCCAGGCGACATCTTCGGCGGCATTACGGCTACTGTAATCGCATTGCCTGTGGCGTTGGGGTTTGGAGTAGCGTCTGGACTTGGACCCATAGCAGGCATATACAGCGCAATCGCCGTCGGTTTCTTTGCGGCAGTATTCGGAGGCACTCCTTCCCAGATAAGCGGCCCGACCGGACCGATGACTATCGCGATGGCCGTTGTCCTGATCCAGCACGCGGGCGGCGACCTCACCAAGGCATTCACCATCGTAATGATGGCCGGCCTTCTGCAGATAGCGCTGGGCATACTGAGAATAGGCAGTTTCGTCACTTACACGCCTTATTCGGTCATATCAGGGTTCATGTCCGGTATCGGCGTGATAGTCATGACAATCCAGGTACTGCCCATCCTCGGAGCTGACGCGGCGCCGGGCAGACCGATAAACTCGATCCAGGCGTGGCCGGAGGCAATCGCGAGCCTCAACTACCACGCGCTCATCGTCGGTCTCATAGCTTTGCTGGCCGGCATATTCTGGCCCGGCAAACTCAGCAAATATCTACCCGGCCCTCTGGTCGCGCTGATTCTGGGAACGGCCGCCGCGATATTCTTCTTCACCAACGCCCCGATCATCGGAGCGGTACCGACCGGACTACCGGAACTCTACCTGCCCGAACTGTCGCCTGGCTTCCTGGCGAGCGCGCTCCAGCCCGCGTTCATCCTCGCGCTTCTAGGCTCCATAGACAGCCTCCTGACCTCGCTGGTAGCCGACTCGATCACGCGCACCAGGCACAATCCCAACCGCGAACTCATGGGCCAGGGGCTCGGCAACTTCGTCGCGGGTATCGTCGGCGCGCTTCCCGGCGCGGGAGCCACTATGGGCACGGTGGTCAACATCCGGGCAGGCGGACGCACCCCGGTTTCGGGCGCGCTGAGATCCATCGTATTGCTCGCGCTTGTACTTGGCATGGGTCAGATAGCCGAACCGATTCCCCACGCGGTGCTCGCAGGCATTCTGATAAAAGTGGGCTGGGACATCATAGACTGGCGCTTCGTAACTCGCATCCGTCACGTCCCGCGCGAGTACCTCATGGTCATGCTTATGACGCTTCTGCTCACCGTCTTCGTGGATCTCGTTACCGCCGTAGCATTGGGGCTTATAGTATCGGCGGTAATGCGAGCGCGACAGTCCGAGCAACTGGAGCTGGACAGCGTCATATCGGTCCCACTTCTGGACCAGACATTCCTCTCCGACCCGGACGCCGATGAGGACGAATTCGATATGTTCCAGGCCCGGGCTGGTCTCTTGGCCTTCCGTGGACACTTCTCGGTCGCCTCGGCCAACGAGCTTGTGCGCGTGGTCAGCGCGGATATTCAAGAGCATGAGGTGGTTATCTTCGACTTCTCCGACACGACCCACATGGACGACAGCGCCGCCCTCATAATGGAGCAACTGATAGGCAGCGCGGGAGAAGAAGACACCGAGTGCATAGTGATGAACCTCACCGGGTCCGTGGCCAGCAGCCTGAACTCGTTCAACGTGTTCAAAGATATACCTGAGGATCGCTTCGTTGATAATCTGGACGAGGCCAGAGAGCTTGTCAGAACCATTCTCGACAACTAGGAGGNNCATTGCCTGAGATGTTAGCATCGCGCCATTCGCCCGGATTTGGCGATTTCTCGATTGAGGTGACAGCTTAGTGAACCTGGCCCCGCGTCTGGCCCACCGGACTCCATTCTTCTACGGTTGGGCCATTCTATTCTCGGCCGGCACTTCCATCTTCGTCCGCAACGCGGCGGCCAGCCTAACCATAGCGGTCTTCGTTTACCCTCTCTCGGACGAGCTCGGCTGGAGGCGCACGATGATAGCCGGCGCGTCAAGTCTTGGGGGTCTAGCCGCCACTT
This sequence comes from Dehalococcoidia bacterium, assembly GCA_012270665.1. The sequence continues at coordinate 1,408 of JAAXHY010000045.1, read as the reverse complement.
TCACGTCGCCAATCATCGGCTGGCTGGTGGACCGGTTCGGCGCGCGCATGGTACTGACGGCCAGCGTCCTGATTCTCGGATTCTCCACCATTTCGCTGGCCTGGGCGACATCCACCGTCTCCATATTCGGCGCCGCGATACCCTGGACATTCTATCTCGCATACGGCACAGGACGAGTCATATTCTCCAGCCCCATACAGATAGGCGCGTCGGTCGTGGTATCCCGCTGGTTCATCAGGATGAGAGGCAGAGTCAACGGGATCCTCTCCATGACCCACTCGGTGGGTATGGTCTTGTTCCCGCTCATAGCGTCCCTGGTAATCGCCCAGAGTGGCTGGCGAGACGCCTGGTTCGTGCTGGGAGTCATGGTATGGGTAATAGCGCTTCTTCCGGTGTCTCTGCTGATGGCGCAGAGCCCCGAGGACGTAGGCCTTCACCCGGACGGCGACGAGAGCGGAGCAGAGCCTGACGAATCGTCTCAGCAGGAGGAGGAACCTGCGTGGACGCTCAAGGAAGCGATGAAGACGCCCGCGCTGTGGATTCTCGCTGTCGGCACCGGACTGCTTTTCCTGATGCAGGCCGGAACCAACACCCACGCCGCCGCGTTCTTCCGCGACCAGGGGCTCACCGCTACAACCGCCGGGCTCGGGATCAGCCTCAACGCCGCTTTTCTGGGCATCGGGGGCATCGTCTGGGGCCGTATCGTGGAGAACGTATCCCCGCGTTATGTGATGGCCGGCGTCGCGCTCGTCATGGCGGTCGGATCGGCGCTGTTCATCACCACTGACACCACCATCGAGGCGCTGGCATACTCCGCGCTCTTCGGATTCGGTCTTGGAGGAATGTTGACCGTTCCCCCGGTCGCCTACGCCGACTACTTCGGGCGACAGTCGCTCGGCGCCATCAGGGGGATAACGGAGCCATTCACAACATTCGGGCAGGCGATAGGCGCGCTCGTGCCGGGCGTCGTGTTCGATTATCTCACGACCCCGGGCGAGGAGAGCTATCTTCCCGCCTTTGCGGCATTCGCGGCGCTGGGACTGTTCACCACGCTCATAGTCCTGATGGCCATACAGCCTCGCAAGCGGGCGACTGCCGAATAACGGCGAAACGGGCGCGGTTGGTTAAACCACGCCCGCTATTCGACACTGATGATATCGGGGGATCGCTCAGCCGGAGCCTGGACCGCGCTCCATGGAGTACGGCTGCCAGCGGGTAAGGTCTGTCTTGTTCAGCACGGTCGGATTCACGCACGTCCTGGGCCAGCGTCCGCTTAGCACAAGCGAAATCTCCTGCCCCACTCTCCTCCGCGCCTCGGGCGACATCCTAGCAGACGCCGAAGCCACGTGCGGCGTGAGAATCACGTTCTCCATCTTCAACAGCGGGTTGTCCGGTTCGGGCGGCTCTA
>JAAXHY010000212.1 GCA_012270665.1 Dehalococcoidia bacterium | reverse complement strand
GACCGCTACGGCGCCCAGATTCGCACTCACTACCCACGCGATCTTGGTCAGGAAATTCAGATCATGGAGCAGGAACACACCACCTTCGAGGATTCGGCGCAGTTGGTGAACGTTCCCCAGTACATGAAAGAAGTGATAGCAGAGGTCACCACCCTGGCAAGGCGAAGCCCCGAGATAAACCAGCGCTCCGGTGTTAGTCTGCGCGTCTCCATCGCCAACTATGAGACCGTCATCGGCAGCGCGTTCAAGCGCAGCCTGCGACTTGGGGAGAGCGCCTGTCCCAGGGTCAGCGACCTGCCCGCTATCGTAGCCTCCACGAACGGCAAGGTGGAAATGGAGAGCGTTGAAGAAGGGCGCGAATTCAAGGTCGTGGACGGACTGGTGAAGAAGGCCGTTCAGAACACTTTCGGTCGCTACTATAGTCCCCGTGAATTCAGCGCCGTGCTGACGAGGTTCGAGGAGGGACTCGCCGTAGAAACCGGCACGGACGTCTCTTCCTGCAACTACGCCGAGAAACTGCCGCAGATGGCAAACATGAGAGAGATGGTAAACCGAATCGAAGAGTCTGATGACCCCGCCGCGATAGCGTCAGCCGTAGAGTTCATCCTTGAAGGCCTCTACCTCAACCGCAGGCTCAACCGTGATCAGACATCGGGGCATATCATATACTCAGGCTAACCCAGCAGTTCGATGAGACGGGCGCTGTCCACATTGCCACCGCTCAGCACGCACATGACGGATTCGCTCCCGCGCAGTTCTACTTGGCCCGACAGCAGAGCCCCCAGCGAAGCGGCCCCGGCAGGTTCTGCAAGGATCTTCGCGCGCTCCAACAGCAGCCTCATCGCCTCGACGATTTCACTGTCGCGAACCGTGATAACGTCATCCACGAAGGCTCGCGCATGGGCCAGATTGCGCTGACCGACGAAGGGCGCCGCGAGCCCGTCCGCCACCGTGTTCAGGGTTGTCATGTGCACCGGTTCACCCTTTTCCAGCGCGAGCGTCATCCCTGGCGCGCCTTCCGGCTCCACTCCTATCACCCTGGTATTCGGTTTTTGCAGCTTGAGCGCCGCGGCGACTCCCGAAATAAGCCCACCCCCGCCTATTCCACAAATCACCGTATCCATTTGTGAGACATCTTCTAGCAGTTCCAATCCGAGCGTCCCGGTCCCCGCGATGGTATGAAGGTCGTCGAACGGATGCACAAGAGTCATCCCGCGTTCCCGTTGGATTTCCAGGGCCGTCTTCAGCAGGTCCTGACCGGTTAGTATGACCTCACCGCCGTATCCGCGAGTAGCCTCCACCTTCGCCTTGACCGCTCCTTCCGGCATCACTATCACTGACGGAACTTCGGCCATGGCCGCCGCATAGGCTAATGCCTGAGCATGGTTACCTGCTGATAGCGAGACCACACCCTGCCTCTTTTCCTCATCGGCCAAGCTCGCCATCTTGTTGAGAACTCCGCGCGGCTTGAACGATCCGGTCTTCTGGAACATCTCCAGTTTCAAATACAGGTTCGAGCCTGTAAGGTCTCCAAGGTATGCTGATGAAGTAACCGGCGTCCTGTGGACATGGGGCGCGATGACATCCGCCGCGTTGCGTATATCACCGAGACTAACCAGTTCAGTCGAGTTAACCATTGAGACACCTCTACCTGGCAGTTTTGGCCGACTGTTTTCGGCGACGTTTAGCAGTCTTGTTGCCCACCTTTCCTTTTGATGGGCACCCCCACGCCAGCACACATTCATCGCAGCGTGGCCTCTGTGCCTTGCATACTTGCCTGCCGTGTCGAATCAGATAAACATGGAATGCGAACACCTCGTCCTCGCTCACCATTGGTTCGAGAATGTCGTGAGCTTTGTCCGCCGATACCTTTGGCCCTATAAGACGCAGACGCTGCGATACCCGGTAGATGTGGGTGTCCACCGGCATTGCCGGCATACCGAGCGAGAAGCACAGGATGATGGCCGCCGTCTTCGGCCCAACCCCAGGAAGGCTCTTCAGCCACGACTTGGCCTCCTCTAAGGGTATCTCTCCTAGGAACGACAGGTCGAACGATCCGACGTCGGCTCGAACGATGTTCAGCACTTCCTTGATACGTACTGACTTTTGATTCGACAGTCCGCCGGATCTTATGGCGACCTCGATATCCTCGACCTCGGCGTCCGCTATTCTGTCCAAAGTCTTGAACGTATCCATCAAGTTCAGGAAGGCGCGCTCGGAGTTGATATCGGATGTATGCTGAGACAGGATGGTGTAAACTAGTTCTTCGGCTGGATTGTACCTTGGCTCCCATTCCACTGGACCGTAGAGTGGCTCCAGGTATGACATCACGTCTGCGGCCTTTACTCTCTTGCGTCTTCCGGCCATGTCGTCGCACCCCTAATGATTCGATAATCACAGATTATACTGGAACCGGGTTCCGCGCCCAATCCACTTGACATGAACCAAATTGCTCTATTACTTTCATTCTGCCACTGCAAACTGAATTAACTTCGATTGCGGTCTAGGCTGAACGACATACTAGAAACTGACGCTATTCAGAGGAAAGTGGGGTGGATTCACACCCCTTAGCAATTCGGTTCAATTTCACTTACTGTAATTGAGCTTGGGAGAATCCCGCATTGACACTCGAACAGATTATCGCGGACCTGTCGGATCCCGATGAGCAGATCAGACACACGGATTTGGCGCAATTGTCAGGCCTTTCCCGAGTGGAAGTGACGAATGCGGTCTCGACTTGGTCAAGAATCACTCCCCATAGAAGACGGGAGTTGTTGGACAGAATGGCGGAGCTCGTCACCGACAACATAGAACTTGACTTCACTTCTTTTTTCAGGGCCTGCTTACGTGACCGTGACGCGTCGGTTAGGGCGAGCGCCGCCCGTGGGTTGTGGGATTCCGATGATCGTATCGTAATACGCCCTCTGGTCGAGTTGCTTCAGAAGGATCCTTCCGCAGAGGTCCGCGGCGCGGCGGCTACGACCCTTGGGAAATTCGCTGAGATGGCGGAAGACGGCAAGCTCATAAGAAGGGACGGCCAGAGAATTAGCGACGCCCTCATGTCGGTAATAGAAAATCCTGACGAAGAAAATGAGACCCGTCGCCGCGCCGTAGAAGCCATCGCGCCGATTAGCTCAGAACGTGTTTACGAGACCATTCGACAGTCCTATGATGACGACGACCCGGATATGAAGCAGAGCGCGATCTTCGCTATGGGCCGCAGTTCTGACTCACGCTGGCTTCCGACGGTGCTGCGAGAGACGAGCCACGTCGAAGCCGCCATAAGGTATGAAGCCGCCACCGCATGCGGATCCTTGGGCGACGACGAGACCGTTCCGCACCTGATCAACATGCTCAATGATGAGGACACACTGGTCCAGCTCGCCGCGGTGCGCTCTCTTGGCAACATTGGAGGCGACCTGGCGAAACGCGCACTGACCCAAGCCATGATACGAGGCGATCATGCCATGGAAGAAGCGGCAGAACAGGCATTGGCATCAATTGAATTCGAGGAAGACCCGCTCGGATTCCGTTTCGAGGAATAGAATCGTCCCAGACCAGTCTCAGATGAAAGAATACTTGCCTTGACTTCCGTTGGAATAATCGCCAACCCCGCCGCCGGAAAAGATATACGTCGTATCGTCTCACAGGGCCGCTTCGTCCCAAACCACGAGAAGGTGAACATCCTCAAACGTCTCCTCGCCGGCTTGGACGCTATGAACGTCGAACGCGTAATCTTCATGCCGGA
>JAAXHY010000428.1 GCA_012270665.1 Dehalococcoidia bacterium | reverse complement strand
CCTATGCGATGCGCTACTGTACACACTTATCAATCTGGTCACTTTGGATAAGAATCGTAAGGCGCGAGTCACTTGGGGGCTGCTCGGGTATGCAGCCGCCCAAGCCCCTGCCGTCGAATTTCACGATCAAGAAAGTTCGATACACATCTCCCCCGTCGTCTTCCACCTCCACAGTCACGAAGCGTAGATCTCTTCGCCACTCCCGAATGGGTAGATCGGCGCTCCATTGAAGTTTGGCGTCGCCTGCGATTATATCTCTCGCCCTCAATAGAGCTTCGCAGGCCATCACCAGATGAGGCCTTGCCGTCGGGTGTCGCACCACCTGGCCATTGAAGCACTCTCCATCTGTGTAGGGCTTGGAAGTAGTCTCTTCAGACCGTCCTTCCCATCCACAAATCTCCATCTCGTCGCTTTCTATTCGGATTTCCGGGCCGATGGCCTCCCCCGACGCTGTTGGTATGCAGCCGGCCAGCTCACTGCCCTCGAATTCGATGGTCACTCCGGTTATGATTGTGTCACCATTGGCAAGCTTGACGAGCTCAGGAGAAACAGAGATATCGCCATCCCACTCCGAGAATGAGATGTCCACGCTCCAGTTGAGCTCGCTGCCGCCTGCGATCATATCTTTTGCTTCCAGCAGTGCGCGACACGCTGTTACCAGGACTTTATCTTCTTCTGGGTCCATTACCACGATGCCGTTCGAGCACATCGGTTCACTACGGTCTTGGGCAGGATTGAAAGCGTCTGCGAGTCCGGCTCCCAGTGCTGCGACCAGTGTCAGAAAGGTCACCGCCGCAGCCAGCGTAGCAGTCCGAGACCGTATCCGGGCCGACAGTTGATAGGAGCTGACTCGTAGAGCGCCTCGCATTGCAATCTTCTCCCCGCGCGTTTGCACCCGGCCCAAACGGCCCATGCCGTTCCGATAAAAGCGATGAGAAGTCACGCTGCGGGCCTGTATGATGTATTTGAATAGGTCAAGCGGATCATGCTTTCCTGGTGGGCCATCCTGGACTCGAACCAGGGACCTCAGTCTTATCAGGACTGCGCTCTAACCGTCTGAGCTAATGGCCCACTTTGAGGAGGGAGGAGAAGGGAAGTGGGGAGGATTATTCTAATGGCTTGCCCGTCTCCGGGTCGAACTCGACCACTATCTCCACGGGCGCGTTGCGCGCTACGACGAGCTCCATCGCCTCCGACAGGCTGTCGTTCACCGGCTGGTGAACCGAGTCCGGCGGCACGTATATGAAGTCTCCTGCCGAGATGTCCAGCGACTTCTCAAGGCGCTTGCCCGTGAGAAACCGCCCTTTGCCCTTAGAGACGTAGATAGCCGACTCGCAGTTCACGTGATAGTGCGGGCTGGAGGCGCATCCGGGCGGAATCGTGGCTATCGCCAAGTGTATCCCCTCCGCGCCGCCGAGCGCCTGGGACACCCCGGCGAGACGGGTCATGCTGCCCGAGTTTATCTCCACCTCCAAGCCGTCCGGGTGGACGACCTGACACTCCGCTGTCAGTTGCGAACTCATGGCGTTGAGTATATCTTTACGCCAAAATCAGTGTCAAGGAAGGTTGCGGCGCTTGCCGGAAGACGAATTCAGGTTCAAGTGTACCGAGCGAGTCCGCTGGTCGGACTGCGACGCTCAAGGCATCGTCTTCAACGGTGCCTACTTCGGCTACCTGGAAGTCGCGCAGGCCGAGTACTTCAGGAACCTCGGATTCGTCCTGTACGACCCGGAGGGTAGACGCCACTTCGACACCGCCACCGTAAAGGCGACGCTCGAGTACCTCGCCCCCGCAAGAGTGGACGACCTCATTGATATCTACTGGAAGGTCGAGCGCATCGGCAACGCCAGCCTGACCACTCGAAGCGAGATACGCAACAGCGTCTCCGGTGATCTGCTTCTCCGAGCCGAGGTCATCTACGTGGACTTTGACAGCGACGCCAGGGTCTCCCGCCGCGTGCCCGACGACCTCCGCACCCTCATAGAGACCTACGAGAATACAGGCCGCGTAATTCCGCTGGGCGACCTACCCGGTCTCTCTGGCCTCGCGCGCGCCGCGCCGGGAGTGTAGGGTGTCTATACATCCACCCTGACGACCACCGCCGCGTTCGCTATCACCGTCTTGTCCCCCGATCCCTCGCGCGGCTCTATCTCCAGTCCACCCTCGACGGTCGTGAGCCGTCCCTTGCCGTGCGGCAGGACGGCGAGCACCGTATCGGTGTCAACCGCCTCCGGCTGCGGAATCGCCACGGTCACATCCACTATCATCTCCTTCGACGTGTCTGGCCCCAGCATACCCAGGAACATCAGGCTGCTCTGATGAACCGCATTCCATACCGCTCGCCGCGCCGCCTCCGTGTAGTCCTGCCCGTGAAGGTCTATCCCTGTTCCGATTTCCAGTATCGCGGGCTGAAGCGCCATTTTGTTCTCCCATGCGGTTGGTTGTTAGTTTTTCCGTCGTGGTATAGAATCTTATCATGTCGAGCGGGTGTAACTCAGGGGTAGAGTGTTTGCTTCCCAAGCAAAATGTCGTGGGTTCGAATCCCATCACCCGCTCCACCCATAGCCAGCCGCCCGCGCCTGTGGCAACTTGCCTCCTCTTGATTCGAGAATGGCGCGCGGCTGTTTCGTGTAGCGAGGGATATTCTAGTGGCATACGTGGTTGACGAAAACTATCTGAGCAAGGCTCGCAAGCCCGACGACTTCGACAACTTCTGGAACGATGTGAAGGCGCAAGTCGCCCGCGTTGACTTGGACCCTGAGGCGGTTCCGGAGCCTCTGCGCTCGGATGACGAGGTGGATGTCTTCCAGGTCTTCTACAACAGCCTGGACAATGTGAGAGTCGCCGCCTGGTACTGCCTGCCTAGGGGAAAGCCGGGCCCGCTGCCCGCAATCTTGGCGGTGCCGGGCTACCAGAGCGATCCAGGGACACCCAAGGAGTGGGCGAGACGCGGATATGCCGCTCTCGGCGCCGCGCCGAGAGGCAAGTTGCGCTCCAATGCCCAGTTCAACCCCGGCTATCCGGGCCTGCTCACCTACGGCATGGTTGACCGCAACATCTATTCGTACCGGGGATTCTACGCGGACGCATGGCGCGGCGTTGATTTTCTGCTCTCCCGCGACGAGGTTGACTCCGACAGGATAGGCGTCACAGGCAGCAGCCAGGGTGGAGGACTCACTCTCTGCACCGCCGCGATGCGCGACGAGATAAAGGCCGCCGCCGCGGGCGCGCCCTATCTGACCGGGTTCATGGACTCCATCGAGCTGACCAGTACCTACCCATACCAGGAGATAAACGACTATCTCAGGCTGCATCCCGAAAGGCGCGAGCGAGTCGAACGCACCCTCAACTACTTCGACTGCATCAACTTCGCCGACAGCATAACCTGTCCAATCATCGTGAACATCGGCCTCCAGGACAACGTCTGCCCGCCCGAGACGGGCTACGCGCTCTTCGAGGAGATAGCCAGCGAAGACAAGAGGATGTACGCCTACGACGGACAGGGACACAGCGC
>JAAXHY010000047.1 GCA_012270665.1 Dehalococcoidia bacterium | reverse complement strand
TACAGCTTCGGCGACGCCATGCTCATAATATGACAAGAGAGTCCCTACCGAAATTTCAGCCCCTGAACGTGCGAGGCGCGGGTCTGTGGCGTGGTGAACGCCATTACGTCCTGCGCCTGGACAGGCCGTACACTTTCCTGTCCTCGGCGCCGCTGGGCGAAGGGATTCTGGATTGCCGATGGATACTCAGCCTGGAGGTGGGGCCGGACGACGACGTAACCTATCCCATGGAGTACCTGCGGACACGCGCGTCCAGTTTCGGGATTCCGGCGGCGGAGTCGCTGATCGGTCTGCTTACCGCCGTCCCGCACGTGGACGTCCAGGTGGCATCGCGGTCCGAGGATGGGGTGACGGTGACCGCGCTGGCAACTGTCGGGATTTCCAACGCATCGGGCCCCGGGCAGCGGGACGTCCCTCTATCCAAAGACACGCCATGCGAACGGGCGATTGCGGACGTACCCGGCACTATAAACCAGATCACTCTGATAGACGCTGACTTGTCTCACGGCGCGCTGGCCCGCGCTTCGACCATGATAACCGAGGCAAAGACTCTGGCGTTGATGGAGGCCGGAATAACAACCCGCGGCGGCAGCGCGGCCACCGGCACTTCCACGGATGTTACCGTGGTGGGACATTCGGGGCGCGGCGTCCATTTCGACTACGCCGGGTCCGCGACCCTGGTGGGTTGGCTGGCCGCGGATACGGCCTACGAAACCGTCAGACTCGGAATACGTCGCTGCGTCCGCAGGATGAAGGCGTGGAAGCGGGAAGCCCCGGACGACCTTGTATAGACCCGTGCGAGTAACCACCGCCTTCGCCAGATTCGGGAGCGCGTTTCGGGGCAGGGACTTCCGCTACTTGTGGCTGTCGGATTCGGTGGTGTCATGCTCCGAGCAGATGGAGTTCTTAGTCCTAGCATGGTTCATACTCCAAGAGACGGACTCGCCGTTCCTGCTCGGTCTGTACGCCGCGCTGAGGTTCACCGGAACGCTCTTCTCTCCACTGTACGGGATAGTGGTTGACCGATACCGGCGCGAACGATTGCTCCGGGTGGTTCGTTTCGGATTCGCCGCTTCCGCAATCGTCATACTGTCGCTCGTCTTGTGGGGTATTCTCGGCGTATGGCATGTGTTCGTACTGGTGGGAATCGTGGGGATGGCGAGGGCCTTCGACACGGTTACGCGGCAGACCGTCATCCCGGATATCGTTCCGCGTGAAGGCATCATGAACGCCGTAGCTCTGACCAGATCCGGAAGAGACATCATGCAAATAGTGGGCCCTATGATTGGCGGGGTTCTGCTCAACAGCTACGGCATGGCTTGGAGCTATGTGGCAATCGTCGGTATGTACATGGCGGGAGCGGTATTGGCTCTGAGACTGCAAGTACCCAACCAGCCCATTTCCGCTCGAAGTTCCGAATCGGTATTGTCCAATCTGGGACAGGCGTTGTCGTATGTTCGGACGCGAGAGGTTGTGCTGGGACTCCTGCTTCTTGCGTTCTTGGTCAACCTGAGCGGATTTCCCTTGAATAACGGTCTCTTGCCGGTTTACGCCAAGGATGTACTCGGCGTTGGAGCCGTTGGACTCGGACAACTGCTTGGAGCGTACTCCGTCGGCTCGATGCTGGGGTCGGTGACCATTGCGGCGCTGCCCCGCCTGCGGCGGCCGGGAGTGGTGATGACTCTGACCGGAATAGGGTGGCATGGGAGCATCCTCGCGCTGGCCTTGATTGCTTGGTTCGGGCCGGCGATGGGCGTTCTGGCGCTGGCGGGGCTGACGCAGTCGTTCACGATGGTCACGATGTCTATGCTACTGTTGAGGGTGACCTCGCCAGAGATACGAGGGCGGGTGATGGGACTGCGGTCTCTGGCAGTCTATGGGCTTCCGCTGGGCCTGCTGGCCTCTGGGTTTCTCGCTGAGATTCGGGGCGCGTCGTTCGCTCTTGTGGCAAATGGCTTGGTGGGGATAATCTTTGGCGTCGCTGTCGCGGTGGCGACGCGGGGAGTGTGGCGGTATAGGTGGGGATCTTAGCTCCGCGCGCCATGCTGCGGTATGGAGATGGCCCGATGTTCAGACTTTCACCGCTGTCTTTGATGACTCTGGAAAACCTGCGGAGCGTACAAGACTTCTGGGAGTCTGAGATCTTGGGAAGATAGAAAAAGCCACCGCGCGACGCTACACAGTGGCTTACATTCTGCTAACTGTATGCCTTAGACCCGCGCGCTCGCCGTGCCCACTATGACCACAGTGCCGTCTTCCTTCTCCATCCAGACGGCGGCGTTGGCGCGGCCATCGCTCTCGTCGGTTACGACAGCCTTGGCGGTTACCACGTCCTCGGGCCAGACGATGTTGGTGAACTTGATGTCCAGCTTGCCGCCCTCGAACCAGCCTTTGCCGAAGTGCTTGTCCATCAGGTCGCCGACGTAGGACATGGTCATGCGGCCACCAACGACAACCTCCTCGAACCCGAGTTCCTCGGCGGCGCGCTTGTCCGTGTGGTAGTTGGCGTTGCCGTGGAAGAACGTGCCGCACATTTCCAGCGATATGGGATGCGGATCGCCTTCTATCAGGTCGCCCGCCGGGACCGAGAATCGCCTTGCGCCACCCTTGGCCTTCGGGTCGCGTAGCGCGACCTTGCCGGAGGATTGGCTGAGAAGGTAGCTCTGGTGATGGTATCCGACGGCCATGGCTTCGCCCTCCGGCGACCACAGGGTCACCTCGGAGTTTACGAGCGTCCGATTGCGGTGATCGTATATGTCAACCACCTTGGAACTGGCGGTGTACTCATGCCCAGGAATGATGGGCGTGTTGAGTTCCCACTGCTGCCGCATCCACAAGTTGCCAAAGCTGTTCTTGAATCCGCCGCCCGCGAATCCGCCGTCCACCGCTGTCACCGTCATGGAGGGGGCGACACGCGCTTGGTAGGGGTTAGCGGAATACCAGTCGGCGTCAATCTCCAGCCCCTCGAAATAGTCATTCAGAAGGCTGTCGTCGGCTACGAAGTCCCGGGAACCCAGGTCCTTGCCGATCTGTGCCTCTTCCGGGTCGTTGGATATATTGGGCATGATCTTCTCCTATGCGGCCTTTGGCCCTTACAAAATAACTCGTTCTTCCTGAAGTTCGGCTATGTCTTCCCAGTCGTAGCCGAGCATATCAATCAGGATTGTTTCGGTATCCTCGCCGTGCGCGGGCGCCATCTTGCGTGTAGAGACGGGATTCTCAGAATAGGTGACCGGAGTCTGAAGCCACTCGGTATCGCCCAGCGCGGGATGGTCGAAGTCTATCATGTATTTGTTGCGCTTGACCTGCGGGTCTTTCCTGAGTTCGAGGGTACGCTGCACCTTCTCGTAGATGAGGTCGCCGGCGTCCGCAAGCCGACTCTCCCATTCCGAACGTGGGCGGGTCTTGAAGACTTCGGCCATGCTCTCTATTACCAATTCACGATTATCGTATCTCGCGACGAGGGAGTTGAACCGCTCATCCTCCATCCACTCCATCCTGTCCATGGCGCGACACATCGCGGGCCAGTATCTATCTCCCTGGCTCATCGAGAACGCGATCCACTCTCCGTCCGCGCATTCGTAGTAGTTCCAGAGAACGTTGCCAGCGCCCCGCCAGTCCTGCCGCTGGAACTCCTGGTCCTGGATCAGCGATATGCCATTCTGCATTCCGCGCGTCCATATCATGCTGCCTAGGTGGGACACGTCCACCTTCTGGCCGTGTCCATAGCGCTCGCGCGCGACTATCGCGCCGAGTATCCCGTAGCTGAGCATGATGCCCGCCGCCTGGTCGGCGATGCCGACGGCGTAGGGCGTGTTGTTGTCCGGGCCTGACCACCACATCGCGCCTGAGCGCGCCTCTCCGGTCAGCGCGAACGCGGGCTTCGCCGAGTCGGGACCTTCCGGCCCGTAGCCCGACGCCGACCCGTAGATTATCGTCGAGTTGACCTCTTTCAGATCATCGTAGCCGACTCCCAATCTTTCGGCGACGCCTTTACGAAAATTCTCGACGAACACGTCTGACTTGGCGGCGAGCTTGCGCATTATCTCACGGCCCTTGGGATTCTTGAGGTCGAGCGCGATGCCGTACTTGTTGCGATTCATGCCCTCGAAGTACGCGTTGACGCCTTCGGGCAAGTCCGAAAGTACACCGCCGACCCTGCCAAATTGCCGGCCATGATCGCCGTCCAGCGACTCCACCTTGATGACCTCCGCCCCTAGGTCGGCCAGCATCATGGTGGACACAGGGCCGAACTGCCACATCGTCCAGTCAATCACGCGGATACCGGACAGGGGACCGGGAGGGGGCTGGTGTCCGTTGGCTCCGTTCTGTTGAGTCATAGTCGGCCTCCGGGGACTTAGGGAAGTGTTAGATGTCCTTCATTATAGTTCAGATTGTGCTTACTGACCATCTGCGAGATGATGCCGTCTATCTCCGCCCTGATTGCCCGTGATGTCCGGTTGAAGCCCAGCAGTTTGGCTGATTCTCTAACTGCGTTCTCCCTGTCAATTCCGTAGGAGTAGCGGACGACTATCTTGATTGCTTCGATTATCTCTTCAGGGGGTATAAGCTCTATCTTGCGGGAGTCGGGAACGGC
>JAAXHY010000360.1 GCA_012270665.1 Dehalococcoidia bacterium | reverse complement strand
GCGGGCGCGGATGCTGGACGAGTGTCTGGAGATCATCAACGGCCTTTGGAAGGGACTTCCCACGGATTTCAAGGGCCGGCACTTTCGAGTAGACCGGATGACCATGCTGCCAAAGCCTGTTCAGCAACCGAGGATCCCGATCTGGGTTGTGGGCTTGTGGCCTCACGGCAGGTCCATGAGACGAGCCCTGAGGTGGGACGGCGTGGTGCTACAGGGCGCTAGAGGACAGCCCAGCCCGGATGAGGTGAGGGCGGCTGCGAAATACACGCAGAAGAGGCCCGGACTTAAAGGCACGTTCGACATTGTCGCAGGCGGAGCAGCCCCGGCTGTCGATACGGACGAAGTTGCCGAGTATAGGGCGGCCGGAGCTACCTGGTGGATGGAATGCCTTTGGGACTGGGGTGAGGACGATCAGGCGGTGCTCGAGCGCATTCGGCGTGGGCCGCCTAAAAGGGACTGACTCAAGCCCGGTTTGCAATAGTTCTGCAAATGTCCAGTGTATTCATCAGGTCGTTGAGAAAGTGAAGGAAAGGTTATGCAGGTCAAGCGGATTGTTCCCAACATAGCGGCGAATGGGGCCGAAAGGGGCCTCAGGTTCTATCGCGACGTGCTTGGACTTGAGGTTGTGATGGACTTGGGATGGATTGTGACGCTGGCGGCAGGCGAGCAGAGTCCAGTCCAAGTGAGCATCGCGTCTGAGGGTGGGTCAGATACTCCAGTGCCTGATCTTTCGATAGAGGTGGATGACGTTGAAGTCGCTTACAGCCGGATGCGGGCAGCAGGGTTCGCGATCGAGTACCCGATGACTGAAGAGCCGTGGGGTGTTCTACGGTTCTACTCGCGAGATCCTTACGGAAGACTAGTAAATGTGATGTCCCACTCATAGCTGCGTTGATGACGCCAAGCGCGCAAGAGACTTTCTACGCATCCACATGTCTCAGGATGGCCCTCAAGGCTCGCGCGACAAGGGATGCAGTTAGTCTGACCTTGTAACCGTTGTCCCGCAGGGGCTTAGCGTCGTGGACCGCCAGTCGTCCTACCGCCTCAAGGTCCACTTCGGCTACGGGCATTCCGCGAAGCGCATCCTCGGCATGAGTTGCGCGCCAAGGTGTTGGCGCGACGCCGCCGAGTACTATGGATGCGCGCTCGACAACGCCGTCGCAGACCTGAAGATTGGCGGCGACGCTGGCTAACGCAAACTCCTGAGTCTGGCGCTCCCTGGCTTTCAAGTAGACGCTGCGCTGATCCCGGAATGGTTTGGGGACGAAGACGCTCGTGAGAATCTCGCCGGCCTCCAGAGCGGTCTCCGCCATGAGATTGTGTTCGGGTCCGACGAAGAATTCTTCCAAAGCCAGGTGCCTGTTTCCGTGCGGGCCGGCAATCTCTGCGCTGGCGTCCAGCGCGACGAGAGCGGGCGCGAGGTCAGACGGGTGGACGATGTAGCAGT
>JAAXHY010000273.1 GCA_012270665.1 Dehalococcoidia bacterium | reverse complement strand
TCCATCACGCAGCCGATGAGACAGGCCCTCATAGCCAACACAGTCCCAAGGCATATGCTAGGAAACGCCTACGCCACCAACGTTCTTACGATTCCGGGCACAAGAGCCATCGGACCCTTCATAGGCGGGATTCTGGTCGCCACACTGGGATTCTTCTGGAACTTCACTATTGAATCGCTGCTCTATGTAGGTATGATTGTGGCGTTTCTGCCCATGCGCACGCCTTACGCGAGCGTCTCCCGCAGGAGACCGGCTGCGGGAACCGGAGGATTCTTCACGGATCTGATAGAGGGCTTCAGATACATCTGGTCCGGGAATCGGGTCCTGTTCTTCCTGATAACCCTGACTGTCGTACCCAATGTCATCTTGCAGCCTGTGATCTTCTCGCTGCCCCTGTTTACCGCCGACATACTAAAGCGCGGGGCCGATGTCGGCGGCTACATGCTCGCCATAAACGGGTTCGGCGGTTTCCTAATGGCTCTCACAATCGCCTCGTTCGGGTTCTTCTTCAAGCGTGGAATGGTGTGTCTTGCGACCGCGATTGCTAGTTCCATACTCGCCCTCGTCCTGACACAGGCTGTCTGGCTCCCGTTAGCGCTGGTGGTGATCGCTTTGTTCGCCTCGACCCAGACCGCGTTCAGGACCACCAACGGCGCTCTTACTCAGACGCTTGTGCCAGACGAACTGCGGGGAAGGGTCACAAGCCTTCAGCGAATAGGGCAGGGTTTCGTTGTTGGATCGAGCCTGTTAGTGGGCTGGTTCGCCGGGGTGACATCGGTGACGTGGGCGCTTACCGTTATGGGCCTGCTCGGTCTCGCGGTTTCTATCCCCTATCTGCTTTTCGCCGCGCGCCTGAAGGCGCAGGAATAGCTGCCATCTGAGTTGAGTCGGGAGAGTCGGGAGAGTCCAGAGTCTCCGGCCTCACGGCCAGGTGTGGGAAAAGAGAAAGGGCCGGAATCAGTCCCGGCCCCGTTTCCGTTTAGTCGGTTGCTTCTGAAATCTCAGGCGCGTGTCAAGGACAGCTTCGCTTGGTGGGTCATTTCATATTGACGCGGGCTCTGTCCCGGAAGGTCCTTGACGCCGCGTTTCTCCATGAAGGGCAGCACCTCCCGCCTGAAGATGGCGCCGAAAACGGCGCCGCCCGCGTTGGCTAGGTGATGGTTGGGGAAGTTAGTGCGAATTATGTCCTGGCAGTCCATACTCTTGAACTTGCCCACCGGCATCTCACGAATTAGCTGGATGGCTATTCGCTCGGTCTCGGAAGCCTCGCGCTGCGCCTCCGAGATCAGTGGCCGCTCCTCGACGACCTCAGGCTCAGGTTCCGGCGCGCGCCTCGAGTCGTCGGATTCGGGCGTGGATGGAGGAGTCTGTAACTGAGGAGACTGGGCCTCTACTTCCACGGAAGTCGTCTGCGTTTCAGCAATGGCTTCAGCCTCGGCAATCGCTTCAGCGGCCTCGGCCTCTTGTCTCTTTCTTTCCCGCTCGACCTGGTGGAAAAGCCTGTGGTCCACCACGTGGATGTATTTTTCGGGGAAGAATTCCTGGAGCAGCGCCGAACGAGTGCCCATTCGATCCGTGAATACCCATAGGAATGGAATGTTGCCGTTGGTGTATGTGAGGTCGAACCCGTTGACCTCTTCGGCCAGTTTGGCGTAGAGAGATATGAAGTCGCTGTCGTCGCTGACGACCGCTACGTGGTTTACGCGATTGTGATTGAAGTCGCTGATGGCGTCAACCGCGATGGCCATATCCGCTGCGTTCTTGGTCGCCGACAGGGTGTAGTGCTGGACGCCCTTGACGACGACCTCGATGTCTGAAAACTCGTGGCTTGCCCAGACTCGCCACAGGTCGGCGTGGTCGGCCCTGACGTAGAGATTCAACTTGCCGGGCGGGGGAACATCCTCAGGCCAGCGACGGATTAGTACGACTAATACCTCTCTTGATATGTCCTGAAGATTCTGTATGTCGGCGTATATGCCGGTTCTGATTTCGGGGGGTTCGGAGGAATTTGAATTAACCATATTGCCTCGATTCTATCAGTTTGAGAATACTTTCACAAGCTGACCGCAGGTACCGGAGGGGCTTCTTCGAACATCTCCCCCACTGAAAGCCCGCTGTGAATCCTGTAAATAGCCTCTCCCAGCATGGAGGCTATCGAGATGACTCGCGTCTTCGCCCCCAGTTTCTCATCCCTTATCGGAAGCGAATCGGTCACTGCTGTCTCTATGATGGGGCTTTGCTCCAGGAGAAGTGGGGCATCTCCGCAAAGAACGCCGTGCGTGGCGGCGCAGTACACCTCTCTGGCGCCGTGCGCCACGAGTGAGGTAGCCGCCGCGACCACAGTGCCGCCGGTGCTAATCTCCTCATCTACGATGATTACTTTTCTGTTGTCCACGTCGCCAATTACCTCGTCAACCACCACCTTGTCCGAGTTCCCTAGACGCCGTTTTTCCGCTATCGCTATGTCGGCGCCTATTAGGTCGGCTGTATCCCTCGCCCTCTTCGCTCCGCCCGCGTCGGTCGCGGCTACCACCAGATCTTCCCCGTTGGCGAAGTGATGGGCAAGCATGGGAATCGCGGTCAACTCATCAACCGGGATGTTGAAGAAACCCTGTATCTGTCCCGCGTGCAGATCGAGCGTCAACACCCTGTCCGCTCCGGCCGCCTCGATCATAGTGGCAACCAGGCGGGCGGTTATCGGCACGCGCGGCTGGTCTTTCTTGTCGCTTCGCCCATAGGCGTAATATGGCAAGACCGCCGTAATTCGTCTGGCGGACGCGCGTTTCGCCGCGTCCAGCATTATCAGCAGTTCCATGATGTTGTCGTTCACCGGCGCGCTGAAAGGCTGAACGATGAACACGTCCCGCTCACGGATGTTCTCCAGGATCTTCACGAACGTATTGTCGTTCTTGAACTTGAACACGTCTATCTGGCCGGGGGTTATGTCCAAGTACGAGCATATGTC
>JAAXHY010000309.1 GCA_012270665.1 Dehalococcoidia bacterium | reverse complement strand
GATGGCGTCAAGATGGCGAAGTCGTCAGGCAACTCCTTCATTATGTCGGACATCGAGGCCCAGGGAATTGACTCCATGGCCTTTCGGTATCTCTGCATGACGGCTCGCTACAATACCCGGCTCAACTTCACGTTCACATCCTTGAGGGCAGCGCAGCGCGGTCTGCAACGTCTCAAGAATCGCATCTGGCAGTGGACTATGGATGAAGGCGAGGACACCGCCGATGGCGCGGATGTTGAGGAGTGGACGGGCAGATTTTTCGATACCGTAAACTCGAACCTGGATATGCCCGGCGCGCTGGCGCTGACTTGGGAAATGGCGCGCTCCGATCTGTCGAGTCCAACCAAGCTGGAGCTGATTCAGAAGTTCGATGAAGTGCTTGGGCTCAGCCTGATGGATGTGGTGGAGGAGTATCAGACAGGGGTGAAGATGCAGGAGCGGCTTGCTCTGAGATCAGGCCTTCGCCAGAAGGGTGAGTACGGGGAGGCCGATCATATAAGGTCCGCTCTCGAGGACGCCGGGTTCGTCGTAGAAGATGATCTGGCAGGGTCTCGAATAAGGCCCAAGGCCGATTGGGAGAAACTTACTGAGGACCGTGACATCGTGTCTTCCGCCGCTGAAGTTCCGTCACTCGTTGACGAAGGCGACTCGTGTGACATTACCATAGGCATAGTTGCCTGCAATTACGTTGACGACGTAAAGCGCGCGGTCAACAGCGCCTTTAGATGGAGTAATGGACGCAGTATCGAGGCGGTGATTCTGGACAACGGCTCGATAGACGAGACTTCGGAATGGTTAGAAGATCTGGCGGCGAAAGACGCGCGGGTCAGGGTCATTCATGCCGACCACAAGCTGGGGGAGGGCGCGGCAAAGAACATAGTCTTGAAGCAGAGCCTGGGACGGACAGTCATACTTCTCGATACCAGCGCCGAGATATGCGCGGATATTTACGGGCGAATAGAGGAGATGCTTGACCAGAAAGACGCGGGAGTAGCGGGACCTTTCGGTTTGCGCACGGACAACCTCCACCACTTCCACGACGGTGAGGGTGAGTCCGGCGAGATGGACGCGATGCAGGCCTACTGCTTCGCATTCAGGCGGAGCGCATTGAAAGAAGTTGGCTTGATGCGCGAGAGTTTCCGATTCTATCGGAATCTTGATATTGATTACAGTTTTCACTTCAAGGAAAAGGGTAAGAAGATTCTGGCCGACGCCTCGCTGGAGGTCGTACAGCATGACCATAGAGTCTGGAGCGATCTCGCCGAGGGGGAACGCGACGAGTTGAGCCTTAAGAACTACCGTCGTTTCCTGGAAAAGTGGGGGGACCGCGCGGACCTTCTTGTAAGCAGCGGGTAGAGATAGGTAATATTACTCTGATTCTTTGAACTAGAGTGGCCCCTGATTCAGGGGCCACTCTGTTGTCTCAGGGGAGATTCTGTGACTATTACCCTGCTCTGGCTTCAATTGGCCGCCGCCGCCGGGATCATACTGGTAACCGCTCACTACATGGCAGGCGCGGCGGACGTAATAGCCGAGAAGACCGGTCTGGGAAGGTCATTCGTGGGTGTGGTTATGCTAGCCACCGCCACCTCACTTCCCGAACTTGGCACAGGCGTGAGTTCTATCGTTCTTGTTGGGAACGCGGACCTCGCCGCCGGCGACGCCTTTGGCAGCAACTTTTTCAACCTGCTGATAATCGGGCTATCGGACCTTTACTGGAGGAGAGGGCCCGTCTTGAGCAGTGTCACCGCGACATCGGCCCTGGTGGGGGTGCTGGGTATCGTCGTAATATCCGTTGCCCTTGTTGGAATGATTATCCACGGCTTAACATCTAGTTTAACTGGCTGGTACATTAGCCCGGTTTCTCTCATACTTTTCGGCGTTTTTCTTGTCTCGATGTTCCTCATCTACCGCGCCGAGAGCGCCGAAAGAGAATTGCCCGGACGGACTGACGATGAGGAGAACTACGCGGACCGCAGTTTGGCCAGGTCGCTCTTAACCTACTTGGTTACCGCGGCCATTGTTGTGGCTTCAGCGGTGTGGCTCGCTAGCATAGGAGAAGACCTCGCGCGCGCAATGGGATGGGAAGCGAGTTTCGTTGGAACTCAATTCCTAGCCTTCAGTACGTCATTGCCCGAGATCGCGGCGTCTTTTGCCGCGCTGAGGCTTGGCGCTCCTGAGTTGGCTATCACCAATGTTCTGGGAAGCAACCTGTTCAACATGGGATTCGTATTGTTCCTGGACGACGTCGCCTTTGTGGATGGCTCTCTTTGGAACGGAATTGCCCAGATACATCAATTTACTGCCATCGCCGCCGTGGTGATGACCGCCATTGTGGTGGTGGGAGTGATGACCAGAGCCTGGGTAAGACCCAGATGGCCCATCAGTCCTGAAGGGGCCTCGATGATAGCCTTGTACATCGTTGTGAGCGTTCTGGTGTTCAGCCTCGCTTGATGCTATAAACAGGGCACAGGAGCGCCGCTATCCGAGGCTGAATGAGAACACGATGCCCGAATAAGGGTGAAGGCTCAGCCTTCCTTGACAGGGCTTCGAATCGCTCATAAATTGTTGGATGACGCATATTATCAAGTAGGAGATGAGTAATGTTCTTCGAACTTCGAGAGTACAGGACGCTGCCCGGGCAGCGAGAGAACTGGGTAAAGTTCATGGAAGAGGAGATCATTCCTTTCCAGGTATCCAAGGGGATGACCATCCTTGGCAGCTTCGTGGGTGAGGAAGAAGACGACCTCTACATCTGGGTGAGGCGCTTCGACAGTGAGGAGCAGCGTGAGAAGCTCTATGAGGCGGTTTATGAGAGCGAATACTGGACAAGTGAAGTCGCTCCCAAAATCCCCGATATGATGGACCGGTCGAAGATTGTCGTCCGGCGAATCGAGGCTACCCCTCGGTCGGTGATACAGTAGCCGACATAGAATCTCCAACACGCCTGATGCCGTCTTTGACATGACGTGTGATGACCTGCCAGATCTGATTCTGACCAACGCCCGTGTTCTGACGATGGACCGGCATAGTCCGAGCGCGGAAGCGGTTGCGGTCAAGGATGGGCGTGTCCAGAGAGTTGGACGAATCTCTGACATCAGCGCCTTGAAGTCAGACGGCGTCAAAGTCATTGATTGTAGCCGCGGAACCCTGATGCCTGGCTTCCATGATGCGCATCTGCATCTGTTGGCATATGCGGCTTCACTTCTGGCGGTTGACTGCCGGCCATCATCAGTCAACTCCATCGGAGATATAGCGCTTAAAATCGGGGATAGGGCATCTCGCACTCCCATAGGCCAATGGATTAGGGCAACGGGTTATGACGAGACATCGCTGAGAGATCGCCGTCACCCGACGCGCCGAGATCTGGATGACGCGACTTCGCTGCATCCGGTTCGGCTCGATCACAGGTCAGGTCACGCAAGTGTCTTGAACACGATGGCTTTGGAGCGTGTCGGAATCGGCGACTCTTTCCCCGAACCCCCGGGGTCCACCATCGAGAGAGAACTGGATACCGGAAGTCCCAGTGGACTTCTGCTGGAGATGCAAGATCATCTCGAAAGCGGGACATCTGCCTACTCCGCTAAAGAGATAGAGACATCGGTGAAGGTGGCGTCCAACACTTTGTTGGGGTACGGCATTACTTCGATACAGGATGCCACCCATCACAATTCCGTGTCTCGCTGGGACTTTCTCGATAATCTACGCGACTCGATTGGAGCAATGCCGAGAATTACCATGATGCCGGGCTACAGGCATCTACCCGGCTTTCTGGAAAGGGGCCTGGATTTCGGTTCCGGAGACCCGCGTCTCAGAATAGGGCACGTCAAGATAATGGTTACCGCGTCCTCCGGGTCTCTGGTGCCGGACAAGAGCGAGTTGACACGCATAGTTTCTGAATGCGTAGAATCTGGTTTTCCAGTTGCGGTTCACGCGGTGGAGGCCGAAGTCGTGCGGAGCGCCGCCGAAGCCATCTCGACCGCATTGGTTTCGGATAATGTTAGCGCGCTGCATAGGATCGAACATAGCTCCGAATGTCCACCCGACGTGCTGGACGTGGTAGCTCAGTCGTCGGCGAAGGTGGTAACCCAGCCTTCCTTCGTTTACCAAAATGGTGACCGATACTTGTCCACGGTGGACGAGGACACGCTGCCTCATCTTTACAGCATTGGATCCTTTATGGAGAGAAGAATTGACGTCGCCTTCAGCTCCGACGCGCCTTTCGGTGACTCTGACCCGATGCGCGGTATCTTTTCGGCAGTCGAACGAAAGACGGCTTCTGGGAGCGTACTGGCAGCGAACGAGCGCATCGAGGTACTGGAAGCTCTGGAATCCTATACGGCGGTGCCAGCTAGAGCGTCCGGCATTGCCAGTCAGGTCGGGACGATAATGCCC
>JAAXHY010000226.1 GCA_012270665.1 Dehalococcoidia bacterium | reverse complement strand
TCGTTGAATACACAGAAGCCGTAGGCGTAGCCGGGCATAGCATGATGCAGCCCACCGGCGATGCTATAGGCGGCCTCGACTTCGTCCCCCATCAGAAGTTCCGCCGCACGCAGAGACGCGCCCGTAGACCATACTGCCGCGTCGTAGACACCTTCGTAGACGGGATTGTCGCCCGGTCCGAAGTTGAACGCCGCCGCGTTACGCCCACCCTCGCCAAGGTTGAGGTGCCGCACCGCGTCGACATACTCAAGAGTGTGAAACGAGGCTATCTCATCTTCGGTCGCCTCCCTAGGCTCCACGACCCTTGCGCTGCAGCTCCGGAATGCATCATAGGATGCCAACAACTCGTAGGTGTACCTTAGACGAGCAGGCTTCATGGGATGAGTCTCGCTCAGGACATGACGAGACAGGCGGTCGGAGTATATGAAGGCGGTCTCTCTTACCACTCCCGCCTCATAAGTGCATCATCCATCTGGAGCAGGCTGTGGTCTTGCTACTCCGTGTGTTTGTGTTCCGTGCCTAGGTCTTCAACGTCGAGAGTTTCTACAAAGTCCTTGAATGCGGAGAGGCTTCTAAGCTCCTCTTCTCTGAGCGGCCTAGGCTCCTCACCACCCTCTCCTGGTACCACAGGCGTCCCCGTCTCCGCATCCATCTTTACACCCGCCCGCTGCACAACATCGGCGTCGGCGTAGATCGGCGCCTGCGCCCGCACAGCGAGGGCGATCGCGTCGCTTGGACGGCAGTCCACCTCGGTCATCGTACCGTTTCTCTGAAGCACTATCTTGGCGAAAAAAGTGTCGTCGCTCAGGTCGGAGACTACGATGTGGTCGATTGTAGCTCCTAGACTCGCTATCACCGTCCCCAGCAGATCGTGGGTCATCGGACGCGGGACCGACACATCCTGAAGCTTTAGGGCTATAGAGTCCGCCTCCGGAGCACCGATCCAGATCGGC
Source organism: Dehalococcoidia bacterium (assembly GCA_012270665.1). Next base: position 988 of record JAAXHY010000226.1, on the reverse strand, counting down.
AGATACTGGTCCGAGTCCTTCACGCGCAGTATCACGACCCTCTGATAGTTCATCAGACTGACGCGTATGCTGTCTATGCTCATCTCTAGCATCGAGACGCTCCTTTCGATGCGAGATTGTGGGCACCCATCCCAGCGCCCAGAACTCATTCTAAGTACAGGCCATAGTAGTGTCAACGGAGCGTCGGGCGTCCAATCGGACACAACGCGCCGTCAGACCCGCCTAGACAACACCTCCTTCACTTTCTTTTCCAACGTAGATCTCGGCATCACCACCCGACGTCGGCATCCGCAGCATCGTATCCCGATATCGGCCCCAAGCCGAACGACCTCCCACTCGAACCGGCCGCAGGGATGCCGCTTCTTCAGCCTCACCGTATCACCCATACGGAAAGTTACGACCACTTCCTGCCCTCCATTGAGAGGACGTCATCTATCCGCTCCTTCAGACGTAGCGCCGCCTCCCTAGCTGCATCCCCAAAGTCCTGGGGCCTCCGCGACGCATAAGTGATCCCGCGCGACGAGCTGATCAGCAGGTTCGGATGGGCACAGTCCAGCCCGCTCCTTACCGAAGCCTCTAGCTGCCCGCTCTGAGCGCCCACTCCGGGCACCAGTATGGGTATACCCGGAGCCAGCTCACGTACCCTGGCCAACTCCTGAGGATAGGTCGCGCCAACCACCAATCCCAGGTTTCCTGCCGTGTTCCACTGGACGGCGCGCAATGCCACCTGCTCATATAGAGTGCTGCCACCGCTAGCGGTGGCCAGAGTAAGGTCCTGAAGCTCACCTGCACCCGCGTTGGAGGAGCGGCACAAGATGAGCACACCTCTGTCCCGGTATCCCAGGAAAGGCTCAAGCGACTCTCCACCAGCGTAGGCATTGACCGTTGCGGCGTCGAACCCCCACACGTCGAACAGCGAGGCGGCGTACTTGCGATTCGAGGACGTTATGTCCCCCCGCTTGGCGTCACCGATGATCAGCGCCTGAGG
>JAAXHY010000322.1 GCA_012270665.1 Dehalococcoidia bacterium | reverse complement strand
CAGGCAGAACACGAACCACATCGGGGAGCTCAAGGGCATGTTCATGGAGAGGACAGCGCGCGAAGACGGCGCCATCATCGCCAATGACATGGGCTTGCAATGGCGAAAGGCATTAGAACGTGGCGAAGTTGTCCAGATAGCCGACAAGGCGCGGCGGAGCGGAGCGGCAGCGGGCATATCGAGAGACCATATGCGGGCATTCGTCCGCGCCGACCTGATTTTCGAAGCCACTGATCGCAACGGAGATAAGACTTACGTTGCTGTTGAGATCTCCTACACCGCCGACGAGAGGGATGTGGTTCGGGCGTCGCGCCATGCGGAATACCTGACTCAATTCACCGGAACGCCCGCCTATGCGGCCATTGCCAGCGTTCACACGGATAAACGGGTTGCGGACATCATGACTGAGGAGGCCCCCCGACCTCACGGCTCTGCTCCGGAAACAAAGGTGTTCTGGTCCAAACTCCCAGAACTGGAACCGGCAAACCAGTGAGGTAATCCGAGATGACACTCAGAATTGCGAAGTCGGGTCGCGGACGAAAAGCCCCTATGCCAAGAGCCCTCGTCTATTGATAGGCGGGGGCTTCGTTTTGGTCTATACTCTGGGGAGTGGACAGCCCTCAACTAGGTAGCTGCCCGCGAGATCAATGATATGAGGAAGACAGACATGGCAATCAACAACGCGAAACAGAGGATGTTGGAAGGGAAGCCCGCCTTCGGCGCGGAGGTCGGCCTCGGCTCTGCGTTGTCCGCGGAACTGATCTCCCCGCTGGGATTCGACTTCATACTGGTCGACAACCAGCACGGCGCGTGGGATGACAACAGCTCGATGACCGCGTTTCGCAGCATCGCGCTCGGCGTGGCGACTCCGATGGCGCGCGTCCGCAAGAACGAGTTCGGCGCAATCGGCAGGCTGCTCGACCGCGGCGCCATGGGGATAGTAGTCCCGATGGTGAACTCGGTCGAGGAGGCAGAGGCTGCGGCGGAAGCCGTGCGCTACCCGCCCATCGGCGGACGGTCGGGAGGCGCGTTCGGGACCGGATACCTCGGCGACGGCTACATGCAGTGGGCGAACGACGAGATATTCCTGGCCATCCAGTTAGAGACAGTTGGCGGCGCCGAGATCGCCGAAGACATCCTCGCAGTCGAGGGGATAGACGGCTGCTGGGTCGGCCCCGGAGACCTGAGTATGTCCATGGGCGTTGACCTGTCCGACGATGCGGGCTGGAAGGCGCACGACGACCTGATAGTGGAGATGTTCGAGGCCACCAAGCGCGCGGGCAAGATCCCGGGCATATGGACCGGCAGCGCCTCCGAGGCGCTGCGCCGGCACGAACAGGGCGGACTGTTCCTCACAACCGGCGGCGACGGTCCCTGGGTGGTAGAGGGCGCCCGCCGAACGCTCGCTGAACTTGGCAGATAAGGACTGGTCGTCAGTGATCAGTAGTCAGTCAAACATTAGGAGGTGTCGCTATGTCTGAGACAATTTCGCTGGAAGAATTTCGGGCGCTGACGAATCGCGTCGGGCTGGAGATGAGCGACGAGGAACTTGAACACCTGAAGCCGATGTACGAGCACTTCCTGGAGCCGGTGGCCCGCATGAATGCCCTGGACCTGGATGCCGAAGACCTGGCGGTCGTGTTCTCCCCCAGTTGGGATCCGGAGGTGTAGCTATGACCACCGAATTGCACTACCTGACTATTGGCGAAGCAAGCAGACTACTCAGAGACGGCAAGCTATCTCCCGTGGAGCTAACACGCGCCTTTCTCGACCGAATAGATACCCTGGACGGGACGCTGGAGTGCTACATCACCGTCCTGCGCGACGCCGCGATGTCAGAGGCGCGTCAGGCGGAGGCCGAAATCCTGCGCGGCGAGTATAGAGGTCCAATGCACGGCATACCAATCGCGCTCAAGGACCTCTACGACACCGAAGGGGTTCTGACCACGGCCAGTTCCAAGGTGATGGCAGACAGAGTGCCAAGCGAGGACGCTACCACGACCGCCCGGCTGAGAGCGTCGGGCGCGGTGCTGCTGGGCAAGCTGGCGATGCACGAGTTCGC
>JAAXHY010000484.1 GCA_012270665.1 Dehalococcoidia bacterium | reverse complement strand
CTTCGTCGGCAAGTCCTTGCCATAGATGCCGCTTGCGGCGCCATATCCCACCACCGCGCCACAGACCGACCACCGGGGTCTGCGGTGCCGCAACGACTGCGCATAACGTGAACGCGCCCTAGAGTCAGGTCCTAGAAGCACCAAGGGAGGACTATGCGACGCTTCGTCATCGAACGGGACATCCCCGACATCGGCTCTGCCGAGCGCGAGCAGTTGCGCGCCGCAGCCGAGAAGTCCAACTCGGTCCTGCATGCCATGCAGTCCGAGGGGAAACACATCCAGTGGGAACACAGCTACGTCGCGGGCGACAAGACCTTCTGCGTCTACGTCTCCGACAGCCCGGGCCTGATCGACGAGCACGCCGAGCGCAGCGGGTTCCCGGCGACCGTGGTCACCGAGGTCCGCAAGATCATCGATCCCACCACCGAGAAGACTTAGTGTCAGCGGATGGAATACCGCGGTCGGGATACGGAGTCTGAGACCCACTAGGCATAGTCGAACGCACTATATTGTGGCCCGATCAGTGGGGCTGCAAACGCGCCGTGACGCCCTGGTACAACCGTGTACGCGACGGTGTGCCAATGCTTGGCAACACAGGTCATCGCTACAGAGACAGAGCACGCTACGGCCGGACAAGTAGGACTTCAGGACTCCTCTATCCACTTGTCCATAGCCTCAGCGTGCTCTGGACACACTCCATAGACTGCGGACGCCAAGAACATAGCAACCGTGTCCGTATCCCAGTCGGCAGGCGACTCCGTGTAGATGGTCCACAGGATCTCATCGAACTGTAACTCGTCATCAATGGATTCGCAGACTAATCCAGCGAGATCTCTCAAAATTATAGGTTCGTATTCATTCAGTACTGGATCAGAGGCTATAAGGACATCAAACTGGTCTTGACTCCGACTTGTCCGTACACTAATGCTCTCGGTACCGTCCGGTGCTGGTTCAACCGACAGGAAGTAGCCGCCAACGTCATCGTATAAAGCACTGGTAACAGCGATATAGTACTCGCCGTCAGTTGGTGCCCTATAGACCAGTTGAGAGTTTGTTCCAGACAATCCGCCACCGCTATCATCATCGGAGATAATATCATCACTGGATGAGCCCGGATAGTCGACGAAGATCAGAGTGTCCACACCGACGGAGTCGGCATAGATAATTATCGTCTCTCCCTCGTCTAAGTGTATCAAGAACCAGTCCCACTCAGAGAAGTAGTCGAGGCTCCCGGCAGTAGTCTCACCCACAGAGATTGTCCGACCATCGTCAGGATCACTCAAAGGTACCATCTCGATGGTGCTGCCAACCGTAAACGTGGAGGGGCTATTCGTTAGCATCTCCACTTGGAGGAAGTGTATCCCTTCGGTTAGAACTTCTAGACTCCCGGATTCGAGGCCTGAGTAAGTCTCGTCGACTTCTAGGATCAGCCCGAAAGGGTCGAAGAGTCGGAACAATCCATCTTCTGGGCCGTCTATCCAGAATTCATGGACTGATCCGGCGGATGGCTCGAGGACAAAGGTCCGAGTGTCCCACTGGTTGACCAACTCTATGTCGAACTCGAAGGCACCAGGGCCGGGCGGAAATCGGCGTTCGCTCAAACCGGACGCTTCCTCGCCCTGGATTAGCCTCTTGACGATTGGCGCGTTGTCAGCCACAGATGTCGCCAGTCCGAATCCGGCTTCGCTAAGTGAGAAGGTGGAAATACCTACTACCTGACCCTTCGAGTCGACCAACGCCCCACCACTCTGCCCTCCCGCCATAGCCGCATCGGTCTGCAGATACGTCATACCA
>JAAXHY010000069.1 GCA_012270665.1 Dehalococcoidia bacterium | reverse complement strand
GTGTCCGAATATGATGTCGTCCAGCGACGACTTGCCCTCCGGTGGCATCTTGAAGCGGACAACGGATGGCGCGCCGGAGTTCTCGCGTTCACGTCTCTCGGAATCGGTGAGGTCGAGGCAGCGACGATCATAGCCGATAGTCTCGTCTCCTCGCTCCTGCTGGGAGCGTCTCAGTTCATCTAGCCTTTCGGGCGGGCAGTAACATCGGTAAGCATGTCCCGCCTCTATCAGGCTTTGAGCGGTCTCACCATAGAGTTCCAGGCGTTCCGACTGCACATAGGGGCCAAAGGGACCGCCGACGTCGGGGCCTTCGTCCCAGTCTAGTCCGATCCACTCAAGGGATTCGAGCATTGATTCGACCGCGCCCTCGGCGCGGCGTCCCTGGTCGGTATCCTCGACGCGGATCATATAATCGCCGCCATGCTTGCGCGCGAAAAGCCAGGCGAAGATGGCCGTTCGGACGTTGCCGATGTGTGGATTGCCGGTCGGGCTGGGGGCGAAGCGGAGTCTCACCTTGTTGGTCATGGGTAGTCGGCCCCTCGATACTGGAATCATTAATCGAGACTGATTAAGATTCTAGCGCTTATCAAGGCGCGACTTAAACTACGTCCGCATCTGGGGGAAGAGTACGACCTCGCGGATCGTGTTCTGTCCGCATAGGAGCATGGCCAGGCGGTCTATGCCCATACCGAGGCCGCCGGTGGGGGGCATACCGTATTCGATAGCCACCAGAAAGTCCTCGTCGAGCCGGTCCCATTCCTCTTCGGGAAGCGCTGAGCGCAGTTCTTCCTGATTCTCGAAACGGGCCCTCTGGTCTATCGGGTCGTTGAGTTCGGTAAATGCGTTGGCTATTTCCATTCCTGCGGCGAAGGCCTCGAAGCGCTCCACCAGCCTGTCGTCATATCCGGTGCGCTTGGCCAGCGGGGAGACCTGTACCGGATAGTCCACGAGGAAGGAGGGGCTGATCAAATTCGGCTCGACTCTTGTGGATATGATCTTGTCAACCAGACCCGCCCAGCTTACCTGGTTGGATACGTCTATGCCGCTTGCGCTCATCTCTGATTTGAGGGCCTCGACTTCCTGGTGTTCGAGAATATCTATACCGCTGTACTTCCGGATCTGTTCCGCGAGACTGAGCCGCGGCCAGGGCGGGGTGAAGTCAATAGTGTGACCGCCGAACTCCACCACCGCGCTGCCGGTTACTTCGGCGGCCACCATGCTGACGAGCTCCTCGGTCAGACGCATTACGTCGTTATAGTCGGCGAAGGCTTCATACGACTCCATGGTCGTGAATTCTGGGTTGTGGTTGGCGTCAATACCCTCGTTTCGAAAGATTCTGCCGATCTCGTAAACCTTTTCGATACCCCCGACGATGAGACGCTTCAGATGCAGTTCGGTAGCGATTCTGAGAAACAAGTCGCGATTCAGAGCGTTGTGGTGCGTCTCGAAGGGATGCGCCATACCTCCGGCGGCCACAGGCACCAGAATAGGCGTCTCGACCTCTATGAATCCACGTCCGTACATGAAACGGCGAATGGCCCTGACCATGCCGCTCCTCATGATGGCGATCCTGCGAGCGTCGGGATTGGCTATCAGGTCCAGGTATCGCTGGCGGTAGCGGATTTCGGTGTCCGTCAGTCCGTGCCACTTTTCGGGGAGTGGTCGAAGAGTCTTGCACAAGATGGTCAAGCTATTCGCCTGGACAGTCACCTCTCCGGTCCGAGTGCGTATCATCGGCCCGGAGACGCCTATCCAGTCGCCGATATCTATGCAGTCCAGAGTCTGATACTCTTCGCCGAGAGTGTTGCTTCTCAGCATGACCTGGATCTTGCCGGAGCCGTCGAGTATGTCGCAGAACGTGACCCTGCCCATCCCGCGAAGAGCGGTTATGCGCCCACCAATCGAGACGTGATCAATTCCAGACTCACCCTCGCCGGAGAATTCAACCGACTCGAAATGTTCTATAGCTTCCTGTGCCGTATGAGTGCGCTCATAGCTGCGGGGATAGGGATCAACCCCTTTGCTTCTGAGTCGTTCCAGTTTCTCCAGGCGCGCCTGTACAAGTTCATCAGCAGGCAGAGGCATCTGGATACTCTCCTATATCATATTCATCACGCAGAGACCTGACTTCTGATACAGACTAAGCGCTGTCGAAGTCTCTCCGCGATATTCCCAGATTTCTGAGTATTTTTGATACTGTGCCAGGTTTCAAATCTCTGCTTCCCCAGTATGGTATCGGCGAAGTTCTGCGTGTCCTGTTGTTTCTCCAGATTTCGTGGTCGCCTTTGCCTTGCCTGCTGAATTCACAATCAAGCCTTCTTAGCTTGCGCGTGAGTTCCCGGTAGGTCATACTTGTACCAGAATCTCGTTTTTCTCGAACGAAATAACTGAGTCACTGATTTCTTTGGGCAGTCTCCAACCCTCCTCGATGTATGTTTCGATGGTCGCAGCGACCACGCTTTCGAGAATTTCCAGCGCATCTTGTGGAGTATCTCCCCACGCCACACAACCTGGGAAGGTTGGTATCTCGGCCATGTACTTATCCGGCTCGGTTGATTCGGATGGATCATACAGATCGTATTTCAGCCTGTAATACTTCATCGGCTATTCCTACGAGCGGCGGCAAGGTCTCCACAACGCGCGTAAATGGCAAACATCTTACAAGAGCGAGGCGTCACTCTATCTCCACGATGGTCAGTTCTTGGACGCCGGCGGGCGTATTGACTTCGATGACATCCCCGACACGCTTGTCGAGAAGAGCTTCGCCGACGGGCGAGTCGTTAGAAATCTTGCCTTCCAGGGGCCTGGCCTCGGCGCTCCCCACCAGCAAGTATTGACGCCTTCTACCGTCGAAGTACTGGACCATGATCGAGGATCCAAACTGCACCCTGTCGGATGCGTCGGGACTTTTCTCAGCAACGACGGCGTTGGATAGAATGTCCTGGAGATCCCGGATACGCCCCTCTACGAAAGCCTGCTCATTCTTGACCTCTTCGTACTCCGCGTTGTCCACTGTGCCACCGCTCTCAGTGGCTATGTGGAGACGGGCTGCTACGTCCGGCCTGCGAACCGTGCGGAGTTCAGTCAGTTCGCCTTCGAGCTGCTTCTGTCCTTCGGGTGTCAGGAAAGTCTGGCGCTGGTTCATAAGAGTTCTCCGGGATGCCCCAAGGGACTGAGGGTGAAATCCGTAACTTCAACCCTCACCCATATTCGGCATATGATACAACTCCGAACATATAATGTAAAACGCGGCGCAGGCGCGTATAATCCGAATTGCAAGGTTGACGATATTATCAAATGTCAGGATGGCGGATATGTCGAAATCACACGAGAGAGTTGACGTTTTGGTTATTGGAGCGGGCGCTTCCGGCGCGGCATTCACCTGGAGCCTGGCGAAGGACGGCTTTGACGTTCTCTGTCTCGAGCAGGGCGGATGGACCGACCCTTCGGAATATCCACCCACACAGCAGGACTGGGAGATACACCGCCAGACCGACTTCAACGCCAATCCAAATTTCAGACGGTTGCCCGAGGACTACCCGGTGAACGATGAGGACTCGCCGATAGCGCCGCTTATGTACAACGCCGTGGGCGGCAGCACCATCCACTGGAGCGCGCACTTCCCGCGCTTCCACCCGTCCGACTTTCGGACGAAGACGCTGGATGGCGTGGCGG
>JAAXHY010000461.1 GCA_012270665.1 Dehalococcoidia bacterium | reverse complement strand
GACCGGAAGCTGTTCATGTTCTTGATTTCCACCTTTGTCCCCAATCGCGTCTCGCCCTCCGGTCGGACGCTGACGTTGGCATCGCAGCGAAAGTTCCCCTCCTCCATGTTGGCGGCGCTGACCCCTATGTACTGGAGGGTCGAATGCAGCCGCATCAGGTATGCTCGAGCCTCTTCCGGACTTCTTAGATCTGGCTCCCCGACTATTTCCATCAGTGGCGCTCCCGCGCGGTTTACATCCAGCAGCGAGTATCCCTCGCCGTAGTCTTCTGTGCGGTGAAGGAGACGGGCGACGTCTTCCTCGAGATGCACGCGCGTAACGCCCGCGATACGTTCGGAGCCGCCCACTTCGATGGGCATACTTCCATTAGATGCGATAGGCAGATCGTATTGCGAGATCTGATAACCCTTCATCAGGTCGGGGTAGGGGTAGTTCTTCCTGTCGAACTTTGTGTAATCGGAGATTTCGCAATTGAGCGCCAAGCCCGTCCTTATTACGTGTTCGACGGCTTTCCGGTTTATGACGGGGAGTACGCCTGGCATTCCCATACACACGGGACATACGACCGTATTGGGAGCGGCGTCTTGGTAAGCGGCGCTGCATGAGCAGAACATCTTACTTTGAGTCAACAGTTGGGCATGCACTTCGAGCCCGATCACAACTTCGTATTTCATTATTGGCGGAGCCTTGCCTACCTGTATGCGAATTCTATTTCGCAATCAGTATATTTAACGGCTAAAGTCGTTTACAACACCCTTTGAGGAGGCGCCCTCGTCAGGCCATGCGTCTTCCGCTATGAGCGGCACGAACCTGCAGGCGGTCAGCGTCCGTGTAGCGAAACCGTCCGCGCCGTTGACGACTTTGATGAGTGTCTGCTCGTGGCGGTCGCCAACCGGTACGATCATCCTTCCTCCAACTTCCAGTTGGTTCAACAGCGCCCGAGGGATGCGAGGAGAGGCGGCGGCTACGATTATGGCGTTGTATGGCGCGTCCTCTTGGCGCCCGAGCCGTGGACCTGCCATCTCCACCTGTACATTCTGATATTCGAGCGCAGCCAATGTCTCTATGGCCGTTTCCGCGAGATCAGGGATGCGTTCCAAGGTAATCACCTCTCCGGCCAGTTCGGCCAGAATCGCGGCCTGGTAGCCGCTGCCTGTGCCGACTTCCAAGACTTTGTCCGATCTTCGAAGTTCGAGTTCGCTAACCATGATTGCGACTATCGTTGGCTGCGAGATGGTCTGACCGGCGGCGATGGGAAGCGCGATGTCCTGATATGCGAGGTCGGCGGTTGCGGCGGTGACGAATCTTTCCCTGGGAACGCGGCGCATGGCGTCGAGAACGCGGTCGTCCGATATTTCGGAGGCTAGTTTCTTGAAGAGGCTGCGTCTTGCGAATTCGGTGTCTGTCATTTGGTCGGGGCTCATATATTTTGGTTTATGATCCTACAGGTGGATTCTGGTGGCGTAACTGGTCAGCAACAGGTGAAAAAGTCACCAGAGATCCACCTGAGAACACCTGAGTTTAGCTTTGGCGAAATTTTTCTAGCTCTCGATTTTTTCATAATATAATCCCGAATTTATGTAAGCGATGCTAGAAATTTTGTTCTTCACGGGGGAATTCTATCGCATTGCCGAGACGATTGTATAGTGGAAATGGAAAACTCGGACTGTTTTGATTCTGACGAATATTCTTTTTGGTTGTTGGTCCGTCTGGGCTATAATGGGGGCGTTGATCGGCTAGATTCGGGGGAGGGAAGCGTTGCCAAGATATTATCCGGCCTTCATTGATGTCCGGGGGCGAGATTGCATGGTCATTGGCGGGGGCGAATTGGGCGAGGAGAAGGTTGTCAAGTTGCTGGAGTGCGACGCGAGTGTGGTGGTGGTCAGTTCGGAGGTTACGGACAAGGTTCGGGAACTCGCCGAGGACGGCGCGGTGGAGTGGATTCGGCGCGATTACGAGTACGGCGACCTGGAGCGGGCGTTCATCGCGATAGCTAATACCGGCAGTCCAGACACGGACAGGCTTATCTACAAGGAGGCGGAGGAGCGCAATGTAATCCTGAACGTGGTGGACGTGACCCACCTGTGCACGTTCATCGCTCCATCGGTTGCCAGAAGAGGCGAAGTGACAGTCGCTACATCAACCGGAGGGGCGAGCCCGGCTCTGGCGCGTACATTCAGAGAAAAGCTGGAGAGCAGTCGCATTTTGGAATATGCGGATCTCGCGCCTATTCTTTCGGACGCAAGGGCAGAGTTGAGACGCAAGGGACTGCGCGTACCTCCAGACCACTGGCAGATGTGCATAACCGAGGAGCTTCTGGACACTGTGCAGGATGGCCAGACAGACAAGGCTTACAGAACGCTGATCGAGGATTTACTCACCGGCTCGGAGTCACTTTGAGAGCGATGAATGTGCGAACCGTAAGGGTAGGTACACGAGGCAGCGCGCTGGCAGTCGCGCAGACTGAAGAGGTCGTGTCCGCGCTGAGCAGGTCATGGCCTGGGGTTGCTTTCCAGGTAGTCAAGATCACGCCGGACGGTGATCGAAGAAAGAATGCGCCTCTTTTGAGCCTAGGGCGTGGGACATTTGCAAAGGGCGTGGAGGAGTGGCTGCTGGACGGGCGTATTGATATGGCGGTTCACTCTGCGAAAGATATGCCCACCATTCTGCCTGAGGGCCTCGTGATAGCGGCTTACCCTGAGCGCAAGGACGCGCGGGACCTGATAGTGAACAGGTTCGGCGCGAGCTTCCTCGATCTTCCAGAAGGCGCAAGGCTGGGAACGAGCAGCCCGAGAAGATCAGGCCAATTGCTCGCGGCGCGCGCGGACATCCAAATCGTCCCGATTCGGGGCAACGTTGACACGCGAATGTCCAAAATTGATGAGGACAGGCTTGACGGAGTGGCGCTGGCGGCGGCGGGTCTGGAGCGGCTTGGGCGTATCGGCGAGGCGACTGAAATCCTAGGCCCTGAATTGTGCGTGCCGGACGCGGGGCAGGGCGCGCTGGCGGTGGAGATTCTGGCCGAGGATGAATATATGTGGGAGATGGTGGAAGCGGTGAATCACGCGCCGACCTGGGCGGCGGTGACCACGGAGCGCGCTTTCGTGGACGCTATCGGCGGCGGGTGCAGGGTTCCGGTGGCGGCCTACGCCGTTCCGCGAGGCGAATACCTGGATATAAGGACGATGGCATGCCTGCCGGATGGCTCCCGGATTTACAGGAATCGAGTAGAGGCGCCAGTCTCCGATGCCAAATCGGTGGGCTGGGAGGCGGCGCGCGCGCTGGTGGAGACGGGGGCGGACTCGATTGTGTACGGGGAGCGCGCGAGTTGAGTGAGGGCAGGGTTTACCTGGTCGGAGCGGGGCCCGGCGACCCGGAACTGCTGACGCTCAAGGGCCTGCGTCTGCTCAGGGAGGCGGACGTTGTGGTGTACGACCGCTTGATTGACAGGCGGTTGCTCGATTATTGCAAGCCTGACGCTGAGTTGGTGGACGCTGGGAAGTTCCCGGGTGGCCAGGGACAGAGCCAGTCCCATGTCAACAACCTGCTTGTGACGAGCGCGCGGGAGGGCAAGCGAGTTGTGAGGCTCAAAGGGGGCGACCCGTTCGTATTTGGAAGAGGAGGTGAGGAGGCTGAAGCGCTGAGCGAGGCGGGAATACGTTTCGAGGTTTCGCCAGGCGTAACCTCGGCAGTGGCTGCGCCTGCCTACGCAGGTATTCCCCTGACCCACAGAGACTATTCGTCGGCCTTTACGGTCATTACCGGCAGTGTCGCGCCCGGCAGGCAAGACATGAAATACGACTGGACCGTTATCGCCAAAATGCCGGGCACTCTGGTCATACTCATGGGCTGGCGACAACTGGCTGAGATTGTCGGGGCCCTCATCGCCGCGGGAAAGCCGCGCGACACCCCCGCTGCGGTCGTCAACTGGGGGGCGACAGTCCGTCAGAAGTCGGCCTTCAGTAGCCTGGATACGATTGCGGAAGTGGCAAGACACGCCGATCTTGGCGCGCCCTCGGTAATTGTCGTGGGCGATGTCGCTCAGTTGCATGATCGGCTCAATTGGTATGAAGAGATGCCGCTGTTCGGTCGGCGCGTCGTGGTCACCCGTACCAGAGCGCAGGCCAGCAGTCTCTCGGCGCGCCTGACGGAATTGGGGGCGCATGTCTTGGAGATTCCTGCCATCGAAGTGCGACGCCTTGACGACTTCGGCGATCTGGACTCGTGCCTTCACTCTCTTTCCGACTACGATTGGATTGTATTCACAAGCGCCAACGCTGCGCGAGCGGTTTGCGACAGGCTTATTGAAACTGGAATGGATATCCGGGCTTTCCACGGTTTGAACGTGGCTGTCGTGGGTAGAGCGACTGCTTCAGCGCTGCTGGCCAAAGGCGTGAAGGCCGATCTTGTCCCCGCAAGCGCTGGTTCGAGGCGACTGGGAGAGGAGCTTGTCCAACGTGGCATCGCTGGTCGCAAAGTCCTGCTTCCCAGGTCCGAAATCGCGAGTGAGGAGTTTCCGGAGATACTGGGTTCAAATGGCGCGGTTGTGCGGCAGGTGGATGCATACAGAACGGTTCTGCCACGCGGGTCCAGAGACATGGCCAGAGAAGAGATCCGCAAGGGAGTGGACGCGGTGACGTTTGCCAGCTCGTCCTCGGTGGAGAATATGCTGAGACTTCTGGATGAAGACGCTTCCTATCTCTCGGAAACTGTTGTGGCCTGCATAGGCCCGGTGACCGCTGAGACCGCTAGCAGGCGCGGTTTGAAAGTTGATATAGTTGCAAAAGAAGCTACCATCGTCAGCTTGACAGAATCGCTGGTCGAACACTTTTCGGAGTGAAGCCGTAATGGAGGAATGAGATATGCCTAGCTTCCCTACAATTAGGATGCGCCGGCTCAGAGACAAGCCAGGGCTGCGCGACATGGTGCGTGAGACCAGACTTTCCGTTTCGGACTTCATCTACCCTATGTTCGTCGTACACGGCAGAGATGCAAGGGTCGAAGTACCCCCCATGCCAGGCGTGTATCAGTTGTCGCTGGACCATCTTGTGCACGAGGTTGGCGAGTTGTATGACCTGGGTATCCGCTCTGTCATGCTATTCGGTATTCCGGAACACAAGGATGAGTGGGGAAGCGACGCTTACAGCCCGACTGGGATTATCCAGGGCGCGATTGAGGTTATCAAGCAGACCGTGCCGGAAATGACTGTAATTGGAGACGTATGCCTCTGCGAGTTCACCAGCCACGGACACTGCGGAGTGCTGCACGGTAGCAGAATTGACAACGATGCCACGCTTGAGCTCCTGGGACAAATGGCTGTCCGGCAGGCAGAGGCGGGCGTTGACATGGTTGCTCCTTCGGCGATGATGGACGGCCAGGTCGCGGCGATTCGCAATGCGCTGGATGAAGCGGACTTCGAGAACTTGCCGATCATGGCGTACTCAGCGAAGTACGCTTCGGGTTTCTATGGCCCGTTCCGCGTGGCGGCAGACTCGACCCCGCAGTTCGGTGACAGGGCGGGATACCAGATGGACACGCCAAACGTGAGAGAGGCGATGCGAGAGATCGCGCTCGACATCGAAGAAGGGGCGGATATGGTCATGGTGAAACCCGCTCTTGCTTATCTGGACGTACTGCGGGCGGCCAGGGACGAGTTCGCCACGCCGGTCGCGGCATATAATGTGAGTGGTGAGTACTCCATGGTGAAGGCCGCCGCCGAGAACGAGTGGATTGATGGCCGGCGCATAACGTTGGAAATCCTGACGAGTATCAAGCGCGCGGGCGCGGACGTGATTCTGAGCTACCACGCCAAAGAAGTGGCGGAGTGGCTCCACTCGGAGCGACTATAAAAAGCCGGAGATCTTGCTATGGCGACATACATTCTTCTTATGAAAATGACTGAAACGGGTCGGCGAAGAATGCTGGCGGACCCTGAAAGTATGCTCGCCACCGCCCATGATATAGATGTCCCGGATACAGGAGTCCTGGGACTTTACGCGGTTCTCGGTGAGTATGACTTCGTTGGGATCGTATCCGCTCCGGGTAACGAAGAAGTGGCTCAATTCTCGCTGCATCTTGGTGTCAGCGCGGGAGTGCATATAACGACCCTTCCGGCTATCCCGATAGGTCGACTTGGAGAGGGTGGCGCGCCGCTCGACGACGATGAGATAACCACTCAAAAGATAGATTTAGACCGTGAACTGTCCTTTGATGGGAATTAGGTTATTGTCGAGATCTCCTGAAGATTGGCCAGAGTCGCCCGGCAACTAACCCGGATATGTGGGAAGCCTCAACCGCGCCATAGGCTCTGCTGTCGGTACTGTGGCCGCGATTATCGCCCAGGACGAAATAGTGTCCCTCGTCAACCTCAAAGGACATCCTGTCAAGTCCCAGATACGCGGGCAGCCCGCGAAGATATGGCTCCGGACGTGGGATGCCGTTGATGAGTAGCAGGCCGTCCTCGAACGCCAGGCTATCTCCGGGCAGTCCGACGATGCGCTTGACCTGCCAGCGAGGCCCGTTCTCACGGGGTGTATCTATCACGACGATATGGCCCCGGCGCAGCGCGCGGCGAGGCTTCCTGACGAGCAACAGGTCGCCGTCGTAGAGAGACGGTTCCATGCTCGCGCCCCTTACTATGAATAGAGGCGGCCAGGATGCGATAGAAGGCAGCATAATGTCCTCGACGAATCTCACACAAGACATTAGCACAGCGGTCGTGGAGGAGTGGGCGGAGGTCGGCGGCGACCGCATACCATACCTGACGGCTGGGGATTCGGAGCGCAAGGTTCTGCTGGTGCACGGCGCGGGCTCGGGTCGGTCCACCTGGAAGGACGTCATTCCCGTTCTGGCAAGAGATAATAGCGTCTATGCCCCCGACCTGATCGGTTTCGGCGATACGCCGAGACGGGACTTTCCCCATACGCCCGAATACATGGCGGAATATCTAGTGGGGTTCATGGATTCCGCTGGCATGGAAAAGGCGTTACTGGTGGGACACTCTCTGGGCGGTAGGGTGTGCTTGGAAGTGGCGCTCAGGCATCCTGAAAGAGTGGACGGACTGGTGTTGGAAGCGTCTATGGGTTTCGGGGAGGTGGCGTGGACAGGAAGGCTGTTCAGCCGCGCTCGACTGCTGATACACCGTGTGCTGGGGCTGAAATCTCCGTATCCCAGGTTGGAATTTCAGCCGGTGGAGGATGATCTGCCCAGATTCGCGGAGGTCGGCTGTGATACTCTCATGCTGTGGGGGACCAGAGATCCCTATTTCCCTCTCGAACAGGGCCGGGTTGCGCTGGGCGCCATACCTGGCTCCAGGCTGTCGGTTTACTCCGGAGTGGG
>JAAXHY010000213.1 GCA_012270665.1 Dehalococcoidia bacterium | reverse complement strand
TAAAGGTAGATGTAGCGTCTCGAGAGCTCGATTACAAGGTCATCCGGCGCTGGTGGCAGGACCTCATCCTCGTAGGGGTCGCAGTTCTCCCTGAACCAGAGCCGGAGGAATTCTTTGTCGACGTTGTCGGGTTCCTGTCCCTCCCTCATGCGCTGTTGATAAGAGTCGGCGATCCAGTAGCGACTAGAGTCAGGGGTGTGGATCTCGTCGATCAGAAGGATCTCACCGTTCTCGGCACGGCCCATCTCATATTTGGTATCGACGAGAATTAGGCCATGCTCAGCTGCCTTGGCTTGACCAAAAGCGAAAAGTTCCTGCGCGATGCGGCTACATTGTTCCCAATCATCGGCTGTCATCCAGTTCTCGGACACGATCTCGTCAGGGCTGATCGGACGGTCGTGATCCTCCTCCTTGGTGGTCGGTGTGAGGTAATTCGTCGAGAGCTTCTGGTTTTTTATTAAGCCCTCGGGCAAATCGTTGCCACAGTAGTTACGCTGACCACTCTGGTAGACCGTCCAGAGGGAGGTGTTCGTGGTTCCGGTGATGTATCCACGCACCACGAACTCAATCGGGAAGACTGTACATTTTTGGGCAATCGTGACGTTTGGATCGGGGATG
Source organism: Dehalococcoidia bacterium (assembly GCA_012270665.1). Next base: position 5,199 of record JAAXHY010000213.1, on the reverse strand, counting down.
GATAGAACCTGATTTGGCACAATATGGCGGGTCTGTTCAAACCACCATGCGCTCGTCATGTTGAGGACCTGCCCTTTGAAGGGGACGGCGGCCAGCACCCGGTCGAAGGCACTCTGTCGGTCGGTGGCGATGAGTACCATACGGTCCCCAAGGTCGTATCTATCCCGTACTTTGCCTATGAATTTCTCACCTTGAGAAAGATTCGTCTCAATGAGGCAGTTTCCGAGCTCTTGTCGTATTCGATCCGTGTATCCCTCTGGGGTGTAAATAGCGTTCTCCATTTATTGTTGTCTCCGCGAGGTTAAAAGCCTATACGATGGCCCTATTGCACCAACAAATTGCTGGCTTGACGGAAGTTTCCCGTCCTACAGGAGGGCCTTGGAATTGGTCAAATGTTATCTTCTTGGAAATGGCTTCTTCAAGGCTTTTCCGGTTTCCCTAACTCATAGTGAGCACCCCAACGGGCATGATACATCGCACCATATCCGGTGTCTATCATGTCGCAGCGGGTTTCATCGGCGACCTGCTGCCAACAGCAGTTCCGGGATCAGCTGCCAAGACTGGCGGCACGTTATGTTCCGTCGTCCTTAATAAGCTGGGCGAAATTTCATTGCAATAGGCATTGGACGGGTTGTGAAGGGAAGGGCATGTCTATCAGATTCAAGGGGGCGACCGGAGTCATGTCAGTTTAGGAAGACTGACCACTGGAAGCAAAGGGAAGCAAAGGGCGTTTACAGCGCCACTTGACCGCTTTCTGGATGGGTAATAGAATGCGGGCTATCACGGAATCCACATTCACGAAGAACTGTTCATGGCCTGTTTCTTGAATTCGCACTTCTCCCGGGACGCTGGGGGGCAAATCCCCGTGGATGGCCTTCTGTCCCGACTAATTTCGCATTTGGTACACATTCACTCAAGCCAAGTAGGGAGGATCAGTTGATACGAACATCTTCTTTCGGCGCACCAAGACTATTGTTGTTCGCGTTTCTGGCACCAGCAATCCTGATTGCGATGCTGGCCTGTGGCTCCGCGGAGGAAGAACCGAGCCAACCCGCAGCGCCCGTTCCGGCGGCCCCGGCTCCGACCGCAGCACCTGCTTCCGCTCAACCCGCACAAGCTGCCGCGCAGCCAGCTCCGGCCGCAACCGCAGCGCCTGCACAACCGGCGGCAAAGCCCAAGCCAACGGAAGCGATAATGGAGTCGCCCTTCTCGGACGGCAGACGCGGTGGACACATGCGCATGGCCACCGGGGTGTGGTTCGACCGCTGGGATATGACCACCAGGTCACACTGGTCTTCGACGCAGGGTCTCAACCGGATGTACAGCGGGGTTCTCCAGTTCTCTCCGAGGGATGGGTTGACCGTGAATCCCGACCTCGCCAAGTCCTGGAAGCTCGCTGATGACCTGGGCAGCGTGACCCTCGATTTCCACGAGGGAGTGACTTGGCACGATGGGGAGCCGTTCACAGTTGACGACGTGGTTTACACGATAAACAGGTGGGTTGACCCGCCGGAGGGCATTCCACAGCCGCGCGTCGCCGGATTTCTTCTAGTTGACGAGATGAACAAGATTGACGACCACACGATGACGATAAAGACCAAGAATCCGACGAGCCGGATTCTGTCGGCGCTGGCGGACTCCTGGCACATCATGCTTCCCGAGCACGTGCTGTCGGCGTCGGGCGGCAATCTGAGCGACCCGGAGCAGGTCATCGGCACGGGCGCGTTCAAGATGGATACATGGGATGTGGGGAATAACGTGGTCACGTCCGCCTACCCCGACTATTTCGTTGACGCGCCGGACGGCAGCCCGTATCCGCTTCTGGACAAGATAACGGGCATCGCATTTGCTAACAACGAACTCGCGGGCGCGGCGTTCTCGACCAAGCAGATTGACTATTACACGACCTTCCCCCCGAACACGGCATACGGGATACAGGAACAGATGCCAGATGAGGTATCGGTGATACGCTGGGACAGCCCGGGCTTCCAGGGGATAGCGATGAACGGCTCGATACCGCCGTTCGACGACCCCGAGGTTCGGCAGGCGTTCAGGTGCGCGGTTGACACGAGGGAGATAATAGATCTAACCAGCGTGCCGGACGTTGATCCGCCCAATCTGCGGCAGATCAGTTTCTTCGGCACCGCGGACCCGAACTATGACGACATTCTGGATTACCCGTGTCTGAACTGGGATCAGAAAGAGGCCCAGCAAGAGATGGCGAAGCAGGTGTTCGCCGAGAAGGGCGTTGACAAGATCGAATTCCTGACGGAGGAGGCGGAGCCGAACATCGTTCTAATCATCCAGCAGCAGATGGAGCCGCTGGGAGTGGAGATCGAGATAGTGGTGACCGAATTGACTTCGGCGAGGGAACAGGCATACGCCTGTGACTACGAGTTGTTCTGGTTCGGGCAGGCGGTGGCGAGCAAGAGTCCGGTGGAGATCATCAACCAGGTATTCAGGCCGGGCGCGGGCTTCGACATGTGCCAGGCAGAACCGCCACAGGAGTGGCTGGATCTGCTCTCGGAACTGGACAGGGTGGGGCTTGGTTCGCTCGAAGAGAAGGAAATCACCAAGAAGATGGACACGATAATGCGGGAAGAGTGGAACCCCAAAGTGCCGGTGCGCCGTCCAGACGAGTTCCAGATCAAGTACAACTACGTGATGAACGTGGACGCGATTGCGACCGCGAAGTTCATCCAGTCCAGGTTCGTTGACGCATGGCTGGACGAGGGTGCGCCGGGGAGATAGTCCGTCAGTGGATGGGGGTGAACTAACCAACCCCCATCTACGTATCAAGTACGGGGCAGGCTCTAGCTTTCCCCGTCGAGGAGAAGGGATTTATCGTCAGGCGGCCAATCAGAGGAATCGAGGGTGAGGAATGCGAGGCTATATCATAAGGCGTTTGCTACTGATCATCCCCACCCTCTTTTTGCTGGGCACTATCCTGTTCATGATGCTCCAGTTCATCCCCGGGGACGTGGCTTCGACCCTGCTCGCCAGCGAGGAGAACGCGGCGAGTCCAGAGGCGATAGCGGAGCTCCGCGTGGAACTGGGGCTGAGCGATCCGCTCTATGTACAGTACGTGCGCTGGCTGGCAAAGATGGCGCGGGGAGACCTGGGCTACTCGGTGTACTTTAACCAGTCGGTGTGGGAGGCAATAAAGCCGAAGATTGACGTCACTGTGACGCTAGCGATTCTGGGTGTACTGGTGGCAATCGTGCTCTCGATTCCGGCGGGTATATTCTCCGCGCTGTTCAGGGGGAGCGCGTTCGACCAGGCGGTTCGGGCCGCCAGCGCGGTGGGAATGGCGGTCCCTGCGTTCTGGCTTGGGATCATCATTTTGCTGGTACTCGCGCGATACGTAGGGTGGGCGCCGCCCGCCCAGCACGTTGATTTATGGGAAGACCCGGTCAAGTCGCTGCAGAGGTTCATGTTCCCCGCGCTGATACTGGGCTTTCGCTCAGCCGCGGTGATCAGCCGGATGATTAGATCCATGATGCTGGAGGTGCTGAGCGAGGACTATGTTCGCACTGCATGGTCGAAGGGGCTTCTTCCGCGCGTCGTAATAATCAGACACGCGCTTCGCAACGCTCTTCTGCCGGTGGTGACTATGCTGGGGATGCTCTTCGCCTCTCTCATAGATGGGGCGGTGGTTCTGGAGACCGTTTTCAACCTGCCTGGCATCGGGCTGCACTTGATCGAGTCGGTCAGGGGACGGGACGCGGTAATGGTGCTGGGCATGGTGCTGCTCATCGGCGTGTTCATGATGGTGTGGATACTGCTTATAGACCTTTCCTACAAAGTTCTCGACCCTAGGGTTACATACGAATAGAGAGGTCGCCAGAACGGGTAACGAGGAACTGATATGGAATCCTCAATCGAAGAACGGACACATGAGGCTGGCTGGCAGGACCGTCTGACCGGAGCCAGAGTGGGCTTGTGGCGCTTCTGTCGACAGAATCCCGCGGGCGCGGTTGGGGGAGCGATAATGCTTCTGATGGTCGCGCTGGCCGCGCTGGCGCCGGTGATCGCGCCGTTCGACGCAGCGAAATTCGTGGCCAACCGGTATGAAGGACTATTCGGCGAAGCCAGAGGTGGCGAATTCCTGCTGTTTGGATCGGACCATCTGGGCAGGGACGAACTTAGCCGCCTGATGTACGGCGGCCGAGTGTCGCTTATGGTGGGATTCTCGGCGCCGCTGATAGGCGTGGCGATTGGCAGTCTGATAGGCATAGTGAGCGCGTACTACGGAAAAATCTTTGACATCCTTCTGCAAAGACTTGTGGATACGATGCTCGTGCTTCCCGGCCTTGTGATAGTAATAGTCGTCGCCACGGCGTTCGGGTTCACAATGACGGTCGTCATCTGCGCTCTGGCGCTGTTCAGCGCGATTGGCTCCATAAGAGTGGTGAGGTCGCACGTACTTTCACTGCGAGAGGCTCAGTACATAGAGGCGCAGCGCGCTATTGGTTCGTCCTCTCTGAGAATCGTCATGCTGCACCTGGTGCCGAACACGCTTCCGGTGTCCATCGTTCTGATAGCCGTCGGCATCGCGGGCGCAATCGTCGCCGAGGCCCAACTCAGCTTCCTGGGCATCGGAATCAAGCCGCCAACTCCGTCCTGGGGCAACATGCTCAGCGGCGCGCAGACCGTGTTCGACCTCGGTCCACACCTGGCGATAATGCCCGGAATAATGATCTCCATTGCGGTACTGGCGATGAACCTGTTCGGGGACGCGGTGAGAGACGCGCTCGACCCTCGCCTGCGAGGCAGAGGCGAAGAGTGATCGCGTTTGCGGTCACCTGAACTCTGGAGCGTTAGCGCTTCTGAGGTTGTAACGCCGTATCCACGGAATTCAGAGTTCAGACTTACTGTCGAGACTTCTATTTGCCCTCTTTCATAAGGTATTGCCCAGCCACAGAATTCTCACGACACTTATAGATTCAACAAGGAGCGAGTATGTCTTCCAGACCCAACATCGTCTTTATATTCAGCGACCAGCAGCGTTACGACACTCTCGCCTGCTATGGGAACGACTGGATTCAGACACCGAATCTGAACGCGCTGGCGGACAGGAGTTTCGTGTTCGAGCGGGCGTATGTCACCCAGCCGGTGTGCACGCCCGCGAGGTCGTCAATCGTCGCCGGTCTGTATCCGCACGCGGCAGGGATGACGGTCAACAAGATGAATATGTCG
>JAAXHY010000475.1 GCA_012270665.1 Dehalococcoidia bacterium | reverse complement strand
ATCCTGAAGGAAATCGCAAGCGAGTCTGTCCAACGAAACACCCAATACTGGATCGAGCGGCTTGCCCCTCGCGTCGAGACCGTCATCGATCTTGTCCTGGACCGGCTGGTCGAGATGGGGATCCTTGAGTACCACGAGGGAGAATTCTGGACCCTTTCCCGCGCCCTTTGGCAAACGGAACTCTACACAGGCAGTCAAGAAGGGACCGCAGTCGAGTTCGTCAAGACTCGTATCGGCAAAGTGATTCTGGCGGGCGAGATCCCCACGCCCAGGGACGTCATCATCATTGCCCTGATCAACACGTGTGATGTCTTTCGCTTCATCCTTCCTCTGGATGAGGAGGCGGAGGCGCGAATCGAGCTCATCTGCAAGATGGACGTGATAGGCCGGTCCATTGCCGAGGCGGTCTCCCACAGCATTGCGGGTCCGCTACTCCGGCGTTCCGCGTTCACAAAGAAGATTCCCACCGTCCCTCTGCGCAAGCTGCTGTTCCATCCGCACCGTAGAGACGGGAACTTCCCGGCGCTCTTTGCAGACCTGGCGGCTGAGTACGGGCCGGTGTTTCAGATCCGCCCTCCGCTTGTAGAGCCCATGACCTTCCTGGCTGGACTGGATACAAACAAATGGGTGCACCGGAACGGGCGCATGTACCTGAGGACCAAGGACTACTTCGCCGATTTCGAGAAGGTCTATGGAGCGAACGGCGTGTTGCCTTCCCTGGACGGCGCGGACCACTTTCGGCTTCGCAAATCTCTGTCATCGGCCTATTCCCGCGGGAGGTTGGAAGGGCAGTTGGAAGACCTCTACGGGTATATCCGGGGATACATGGCCGACTGGAAGGTTGGAGACGCCTACCAAGCGACGCTCATGTGCCGTACGATGGTCAACGCCCAGATCTCGCCCCTTATGATCAGCGTTGATTCGCAGGACCTCATCGAGGATCTCGCCAAGTACAAAGAACGGGCCCTGTTGGTGCACATCATAAAGCTGCTCCCTAAATTCATGCTAGCGACCCCAGGAATGCGGCGCCGAGCTAAGGGGGTCGACGTCTTATTGGAACGCGTCCAGAACGTGCATACCTCCGCGCAGCGGGCGGACATCGCACGGGACCTGGCCGACGATCTCCTCAGCCTGCACGCCAGCGATCCACAATTCGTACCCGAATCGAACCTGCGCTTCGCGCTGTCAGCAGCCCTGATTGCTAGCGTATACCTTGGTGACTGCTTCAGTTTCGCCCTCTACGCCATGGCTTCGCAGCCTGAGTTCCAGCGGAAGATCCAAGCCGAAGCAGACGCCTTATTTGAGAACGGCGACCCGGACAGCGAGGACTTCACCATGTCCGCGCTCGACGTCACCCATCGG
>JAAXHY010000287.1 GCA_012270665.1 Dehalococcoidia bacterium | reverse complement strand
TCCCTGAGTATCGCGCGCAGAACCAATTCCCACGCGACACCGAAGAACGCGCCACCGCCCAGCAGAGTGTCCACCACAGCGTCTATCATTCGGCGGAGCGCGCGCCATATGAATACGCCGGGAGGCACGGAGAACGCAACCACTAGAATGGTCACGGCGAGGCCCGTGAAACGCTGGCTGACGTCAAAGAGGTCGGAAATGGGTTCAGCATAGCTCAATGCGAACGTGCCCACAGCTATCAGTACGACGACAACACCGGCATTGGCGATTATCACCCTCGCCGAGTCTCTGATCTGGTCTCCCACCGGACCGGCCGCGAGGCTGAACACGGTCCTGCTCGACTCTATCCAGTTGGACGCGAGGAAGAAGTATCTTCTGATAAAGAGCGGTGACAACTTGGACAGAATCCGAGTAAAACCGTCGGCTGAGCGGAATATGATCGGATAGACCAGCGCGGTGAGGGCGACGGACATAGCCATCACGGGGTACATGAAAGAGCCCACCGCGCCATGGTCACTCCCCTCTCTCACCATCGCAAGGGAGAATTCGCCCATCTGGGGCATCCCGAATCCGACGCGGGCCGGGGTGTTGCCAATGTGTCCCGCCACAAGAGTCGCCACAGTGTCAATGAATGTCTTTCCGAAGATGAAGACGAGGGTGACGACCAGGGCGGGCAGGACGAATCCGCCAATCTGGGAGATGTCTATGAGCATACCGATGGAGACGAAGAACAGGGCCGCGAATACGTCTCGGACGGGGGCCATGTTGCGAGTGAGGTCCTCGGAATAGTCTGCGTCGCCGAGGACCGCGCCGATGATGAACGCGCCCGCGGCGGCGGACAGTCCGAGTTGGTCGGCGGCTAGCGCAAGGCCGAAACAGAGCGCGAGGCCGACTATGAGGAGCATTTCGGGAGAGTGGAAGCGTCCCACTCGTCTTATCAGGCGAGGAGCGAGTACACCGCCAAGGATCAGCACAGACAGCAGGAAGAGCAGCAATCTCACCACCAGAGGTCCGAGATCGGTGAAGCGGCCGGCTTCGGCGGACGGGAGGCCGGAGAGTACGCTGAGCAGAATGACGGCCGCGAAGTCCTCGACGACCAGGATGCCCACTATCATCCGGCCATGCCTGGAGAACAGCGCGCCGGTATCTCGCAGCATCTTCAGGATTATCGCCGAACTGCTGATAGAAACCGCCGCTCCGAGGAATATCGCCTCTGTTCCGGTCCATCCGAGAAGTCGTCCCAACTGGTATCCGAGCGCGACCATGAAAGCTATCTCGACAGTTCCGATGAGAAGTATCGGCAAGCCTAGTCCACGGATACGCCGCCAGCCGAATTCGAGGCCGATGGCGAACAGCAGTATGGAGAGTCCGAGTTCAGCCAGAGTCTTGATGGTTTCGTGGGAATGGATTGGAGAACCGATACCGATCAGAGGCAGCGTGAACGGCCCGACTATCACTCCAACGACAAGGTAGCCCAGCGCCGGGGGCTGGTTGATGAATCTGAACAGCACCAAGGCTATCCCGGCGACCATCATGATGATCGCGAAGTCTTGGAGAAGGAATTCCTCTGGCAAGGGTACCGTTCCGCGTGGCTATAACTTTGTACGGGTCAATCAGAAAGTAATGATACTTGCTCCGGATAGCCACCTTCCAGCAGGATTATGTTCCAGCATTTCGTCAAGCGGCGCGTTAGAATGTCGCTGAGAAGATTCAAAGAGCGTTAACCAATGCAGGAGAAATAGGCAGTGAAAGACAAATGTGACGTGGAGTTACAGCTAAGGGAGTCGAAGACCATAGCGGTGGTCGGAATGTCGCCGCGTCCCGACCGACCGAGCCACTATGTAGCCAAGTATCTGATGGAACAGGGTTACAAGGTGATTCCGGTCAATCCGGCGGTTGACGAAGTATTGGGGATGAAGAGCTACCCGGACCTCGTTTCGGTTCCGGAGAGGATTGACATGGTGGACATATTCAGGCGTTCAAGCCAAGTGGCGCCGGTTGTGGATGAGGCAATCAAGGTAGGAGCGAGGTTCATCTGGATGCAGGATGGCGTAGTTCACGACGAAGCGGCGGCCAAGGCGCGCGCCGCCGGTCTATCCGTGGTCATGGACAACTGCACCCTCAGGGAGCACAGCCGACTATACGGCACGTCCGGTGACGACTGAGCTCAGGCTTTGATCGAGTCCTCGTATAGCTCGAAGCGCTGCCTTATCATGTCGCAGGCAAGCTGGACGCCTTCGAGGACTTGCTCGGCGTTCATCCCCTGTCGGAAGCTGCCTGAGATAGTCGTCTCATCAAACCGGGCGGTCACTCCGGCCCTGTAGAGCCAGCGTGTGTATCCCCTTACCCAGTCGGCCAGAACCGGGGAAGAGTTGGACGTGAACGGAATTTTAGCTCCCTCTGAGTCCAGGGCGGACAGAGAGAATGCGGCTCCGGCCTCCGAATGGTTCGATTCGCCAACTCTAATGGCGAATTCGACTCCGGCGGCCTCGAAGGGCAATTTTAGGTTGAGATCAATGGTCTGCGCGCTCAATTTTGTCACTACTCCAGAAGGGATGCCTGCCGGTCGGTTGGGGTAATCGGCAGATTCTTTTCGGGGTTGATGGGCCTGCGCTCGATGAAGGCCAGCCTCCGCTCTTCGGCCTCGTCGGTCTCGGAGTAGCGCGGGGCGTAGAGTTCGGTCGGGCTAGGAATCTCTTCGAGGTACTCCGCGGACTCGTTGAAGGTTATCTTCTGAAGCTGGAGGATTACGGGGCTGTTGTTCTTTATCAGGTTGCAGTAGCGGACAACCTCGTCCCTGAGCTGTTCGTGGGGGACTACGGAGTTGGCGAGTCCCATATCGAGGGCCTGTTGAGCGGAATACTGCTGAGTGAGCATCCATATCTCGCGGGCGCGTTTCTGGCCGACGACATGGGCAAGGTATCCCACACCCGCGCCGGAAGCGGGACTGCCCACGCGAGGGCCGGTCTGACCGAATATGCTACGAGTGGAGGCAACGGTGAAGTCGCAGGTGTAGGCGAGGATGTTGCC
>JAAXHY010000470.1 GCA_012270665.1 Dehalococcoidia bacterium | reverse complement strand
ACTGTCATCGGCGCGGGAATCGTGGGATCTGCAATCGCCTTTCACCTTACGCGGCGCGGCGCTCAGGTCACCCTTCTAGATGCAGGTGAGCCAGGTATGGGAGCGTCCAGCCACTCTTTCGCCTGGATCAACGCCTTCGGCAAGGAGCCGCGCCACTATAACGAGTTGAACCGCAGGTCTCTGGACACTTGGGACCGCTATGCCAGGCTGCTGGACGCGGACGTAGGACTAAGGTGGGGTGGTCAGCTCACATGGACCGCCTCCGAACAAGATGCGGACTGGCTCAGGCAGAACGTCGCGAAACTTCAGTCCTGGGGATACATCGCCCGGCTCATTGACGAATCCGAATTGCTTAGCCTAGAACCCGGTCTGCGTCCCGGCCCCATATCGGCTGCGGCAATCAGCGAGAACGACGGGCACGTTCTCGGGACAAAAGCGACTCAGGTCGCCTGCCGACGTATCGAAGAGCTTGGCGGCGCGGTCAGATCGAACACACCTGCGCTGGGATTAGACATGAGCGGGAAGGAAATCGCCGCCGTCCAAATCGAGTCCGAGAGTATAGACTGCGATGCGGTCGTCCTGGCCGCCGGAGTCGCCACTACCAGAGTTGCCGAATTCGCGGGCATAGTCGTGCCGCAGTATGAGAGCCCGGGGGTGGTAGTCAAGACCAGCCCCATGCCCCAGATAATCGAATCGGCCTCAGTTCTCTACGCGCCACCTATCTCCGAAGACCAGCCGGAGATCCACATTCGGCAGGGAACTGACGGCGTTGTAATGATAGGAGAGGGCACACAGGAGAGCCTTGCGCGGGACGACTCACAGGAACACGCTGACAGGCTGCTCGCCCGCGCCGCTCACTACCTGCCCGCGCTTTCCGCATCTCAGGCTATTCCGGTTCCTGTGGGGTACAGGCCCATGCCGCGCGACGAGATGCCCATTCTGGGATTCACTGAAAGCGTGCCGAACCTCTACATAGCGCTGACCCACAGCGGCATAACGCTTGCTCCCTTGATAGGCGAGTTCGCGACTATGGAAATACTCGACGGCGCCCGCATAGATCTTCTCGATCCATTCCGACTGGAACGTTTCGGATAGTCCCTCATCTCATGGTGTACTATCCCACCGCGCCAATACAATGGAGAATTCATTCATGCCTTCAAGATATGAACAGTTTCTGGGAACGGTTGGCTCGCTCAGATCCAGAACGTCTCTGCCCTGGGTGGAGGATGGGGTCGGCGTCACTCGAAAGGACACAATGATCGCCGCCCTGGCGCATCCTGATGCCTATGAGGACGAATCCGCCCGACATCACGTGCTGCTGATCGGCGGACTGACTGGCTCCCCTGACGATGTGGACGCGATGGCGTCCGTATTGGAATCATACGCTACCAGCAGACGACTGCGGAACCGCATTGCACTGAGCGTAATTCCCTGCGCCAACCCGGACGGCTTGAACTCTGCAGAAGGCCCCGGTAACGGATCGGGAGGCAATCCAACTGAGGGATATCCTCCGGTGGATGGATTCTTCAATCACGAGACCGACCCTGAAGCGCGTTATCTATGGCGCTACATCGGATTCATGGCGCCTGACTACATTCTCGAAATTCGTGCCGCGGACAGCGCAGGCTGGGAAGCCTCCAACGTTCCTTCAGAGCTCTCTAGCGCGCTGAATACCACGCCCATTGCCGAACAAGGCGGTCTGTTGCCGGCGCTGGGATCCGGCTACCCAAACGATCTGGGACGAATCCCCGGAATCCGGCTGAATACGCCGGCCAGTGAATCCTCCGAGCAAGTCGGCGCTCTGTGGAACATCCTGGACAGCGAATCTTCAGCCATTGAAAAGTCCGAGGCCCGGAAGGCCCTCGACTCTCGCAGGCAAAGGATGCCCGGCGAAGTCGCCTCGAAGTTGGCGCTGCACTACGGAGATACGCTCGACCCCGTCATCTATACCCAAGGCGTCGCCATGAGCGGACGGCTCCGTTACGGCGCTCTGAATGATAGCGTCGAACACTATGCCAACGGCATTGCGACTGTCGTCCAACCTTACCTGACCGGCGAAAGGCCATGGTTCGGGGACTCCGACGGCGGCGCCAACTACGCCGGAATCGTGTGGTGCGATGAGATGTACGAGGCCACGGGAGACTCTCGTTACAGGGAACTGCTTCTGTCCATTGCAGACGAGTTCAAGGGCAACGAGAGCGGATATCCTCCCCCACCCTGCGATCCGGACTACCGCACCGAAGATATGTTTTTCGCGGGGGCGATTCTTGGCCGTGCATA
>JAAXHY010000230.1:7094-10039 GCA_012270665.1 Dehalococcoidia bacterium | reverse complement strand
GACGAGGACGCCCGCGCCCGCCTGCGAGACGAGGTAGTTCCCCGAGCCCCTACCTGGCACGACATGTGGCTCACCTACTTCAAGAGACCCGAGCACCACGCCTACGAAGGACGCTCCATAGCCGAAATCGCCGAGATGCGAAAGCAGCATCCTGTTGACGCGCTCTGCGACCTGCTCATCGAGGAAGACCTCCAGACCTGCTACGTCGCCGAGGGCCTCAACCCCAGGACGCTGCCCGCGTTCGTAACCCACCCACTCTCGATGGTCGGCAGCGACGCCGTCCTGCTGGGCGACTTCCCCAGCCCCCGCACCTACGGCTGCTTCCCCGTCATACTCGCCGAGTACGTCAGGGAGGAGCGTCAGATGTCCCTACCCAATGCCATACGCAAGATGACCTCGTTCCCCGCCCAGCGTCTCGGACTCCAGGACCGCGGCGTCCTGCGCGACGGCATGAACGCCGACATCACCGTCTTCGACCCCAACTCCGTCAGCGCGCCCGCCACACGCGCCAATCCCAAGCAGTTCCCAATCGGCATCGAGTACGTCATCGTAAACGGCGTCCCCGTCATAGACGCGGGCCAACACACCGGCGCCCTGCCAGGCCGACCTATCAGGAACGGCTAGAATGTATCTTCCCGTAGATCCTGCTCTGAAGAACAGTCGCCAGTAGCATCGTTAAGACAGCGGGAAGAAAGAACAGGCCGACGCTCATAGCCTCGACAAGACACACGAATGACAGAAGCGCGCAGACCGTCCAACCCGCCCACCTCGCTTTCCGCGACCCCCGCGTAGCCCACAAATACAGGGAGAAAGTTCCGGCAAGTATCAACGCGGACGGTACGAACAGTATCGGCAGAACGCTCAGCCCGTCTATATCCACGATGCTGCGCTCCGAATAGTAGATAGGGCCGACCCTCAGAGGCCATATGAGCCACAGCGCGGCTAGAACGGCCAGAAACTGAGCGACCACAGACAAGATTATCGGGACTTCCGGCGACATTCGTTTAAGCATCACAGCCCCTCGATACTTCTCTCAGAAACGCTCCCATCTGACCCTCATGCGCCGACGCAAACCCCGCGAACTCCCGCAGATTGCGCTGTGCCTCTACCTCCGGGTCGAACTCCGATCCCATCAATTCATAGTCCGACGCCAACTCCCGGTTCCACACCTCCAGTTCCTCCAACGTAAGCTGAGGCTCGAACTGGACGCCGTATGCGTTCCCGTACCTGAACGCCATATTGATCCGCCGATACCTGCCGTCCCTCCGCAGCATGAACCCCTCCGCCAGCCCGACCGCCCCGCGCGGTATGGAGAAGCATTCCCCATGCAGCGTCGGAACAAGCGGTATGACGATATTGGAGAACGCCGGGTCAGCGTGTCCCTCCTCCGACACCCACAACTTCCTCAACCCGAACTGGTACCCGCCCGTCGGCTCCACCACACCGCCAAGCGCGCAAGACAGAAGCTGCGCCCCTAGGCAAATTCCCAGTACCGGCTTCCCAAGCTCCGCCGCCGACCTCAGATACTCTATCTCCCGTTGCAGCGCGGGGTATCCGTCGTTCGCCGACATCGGCCCGCCCAGCGCGATGATCAGGTCGACGCCGTCCATGTCCGGCGCATCGAACTCCGCGAAATCCGGCTCCCCCTCGAATAAGGGTACAGTCGCGATTCCATACCCCAACTCATCCAGGATAGATCCAAAATTCGCCCCCAGCGTCTCGAATCTGTGATGCTGTATTACGACCGCCTTCCTCAATTGACTCTTGCCTCCATCAACTTCAACTATACAGACCAACCGGCTCTATGTTACAATCCTCACATTACAGAACAATAGTACGAACATATTTACCGAAGTTTATTGCCAAAGCGGGCGAGAAACAAAAAAACTCCCGGAACTGGTAGATACAGGCGTTTGCAGGTCGGATGCAGGCGCCAGAGGTACCAGAGACCCCGCCAGCAGAGTATTTGCAGACCGCCTGCGCAGCCGCCAGAACGCTATAACCCCAAGTATATGCTCAACCCGACCGGAGGATGAAACACCATGCCCAGAATACCTCAGATCCGCGAGCGCTCCGACGTTCCCGAAGACATGGCCCACCACTTCGACGCCATAGCCAGCAGCCGGGGGCGCGTCAGCGGCCCCTTCTCCATGCTGCTAAACAGCCCCGAGATAGCCGGAAGAGCCGCGCACCTCGGCTCCTACATCCGGTTCGAGTCTGTACTCTCCGCCGACGTCCGTGAACTCGCCATCATAACCGCCGCCCGCGAGTTCGACTGCCATTACGAATGGTCCGCCCACGTCGTACTCGCCCGCGATTCGGGCGTCCGGGAGGAAGCGATACAGGCCGTCGCCAACAGGCGCGCCCTCGACTCTCTGACCGACGACGAAGCCCTCGTCATCGCTTACGGGCGAGAGATGCTCGGCGGCAAGCGTGTATCTGACGACACTTTCCGCAAGGCCGAGGCGCGTTTCGGAGTGCAGGGTGTGACCGAACTCACCGCCACGATGGGCTACTACGCGATGCTCGCCTGCGCCCTCAACACCTTCGAAGTCGAACCCGCGCCCGGCGCAGAACGCCTACCCTGACACCAGCGGCATAACCCTCTCAGCGAACGACTCCTGGATGCGGCGTATCCTGTCCAGGTCGTTCGTGCTTATGCCCAGTACGATTTCCGAAACGCCCAGCCTCGCGTATTCCGAGACTGCTTGCGCCAACTGGTCCGGTGTCCCTATCATCGGAGTGTCGGAATTGTCCGACGCGCTGTCCAGGACGTCGAGTTCACACCGAACGACCAACTGAATATCATTCGGGTCCCTCCCCTCCTCGCGCCACATCTCCCGCAGCGACCCCGCGCGGCGCGCCATATCCTCGACCGATCCTGAGTTCGGATGCCAGCCGTCGCCGAGCCTCGCGCTCCGGCGCATCGCCGCCCTGCTCATGCC
>JAAXHY010000230.1:0-6951 GCA_012270665.1 Dehalococcoidia bacterium | reverse complement strand
GCCAGAACCAGAGGGTTGAGATACGGAAGCACCAATACCGTCGTTCCCAGACGCACACGCTCAGTCAGCGCCGCCACCCAGGTCAGGAACGTCAGCGCGTCATAATACGGCCTGTCCTCGAGCCTGTCGTATATGTATCCCACGTTCAGTATGTGATGATTCACCCACACCGAATCGTAACCCAGTTCCTCCGCCCTCACCGCCAGGTCAACCACGTCCCGCGGATCCTCAACTCCCCAGTTCTGCGGCGTTACATATCCAAACTTCATGGCTCACCCAGTCTTCCCGTCATGCCCGCTTTCGCGGGCATCCAGCGCTGAAAAGTGTGGCTGCCCTTTGGCCGCAACCCTACTCAGCCCAGTATCGCGTTCACTTCTTCCAATTCTTCCGACGTAAGCGACCACACGGCTGAGGCCGCGTTGACCTCCACCTGCTCGATCCGCGTCGCCCCCGCTATCACCGAACTCACCATCGGACTTGCTAGCAGCCACGCGAACGCCAACTCCAGAATCGTATGGCCCCGCTCCGACGCGAACCCTTCCAGATTTTCCAGAATGTCGAAGTTGCGGCTCGTGAATGTGCCTCTGTCGTTCTCGGCCAGTCGCGTTCCGTCCGGCGCCGGCTGACCCCTCCGATACTTGCCCGTGAGGAATCCGTTCTCCAGCGGGTAGTACGGCAGAACCCCGATTCCATACTTCTCACAGAACGGAATCATCTCCTCTTCCGGCTGCCTGTATAGCATCGAGTAGTGTGGCTGCATACTGACGAAGCCATTTATCCCCAGTGTCTTCGCCGTCCAGTGAGACTCGCACACCTGCCATGCCGCGAAGTTTGAGCAGCCCGCGTAGCGCACCTTGCCCACCCGGATGAGTTCGTCCAGCGCCCTCAGTGTTTCCTCGATAGGGGTATTCGGGTCCCACCAGTGGATCTGGTACAGGTCAATATAGTCCGTCCGCAGCTTGCGAAGACTCACATCCACCTGGTCGTAGATATGCTTCCTGGAATTCCCCGCGTTGTTGGGGCCATCCGAGACGCGGCTGGATACCTTCGTCGCCAGGACAGCCTCATGCCGCCTTCCCCTCAGCGCCCTGCCAATGAACTCCTCAGAGTCGCCGTTCCCATAGCTGTTCGACGTGTCAATCATGTTCACTCCGGCGTCTAGCGCCGCATGAACCACGGTCTCGGTCGCCGCGGCATCCAGCCTCCGCCCGAAGTTATTCGTCCCCAGCCCTATCGCCGAAACCTGAAGACCGGAGGAACCCAACTGTCTGTACTTCAACTAAAGTCTCCTACTCTCATCCGTTGAAATGATTTGCCTTCTAGCGCCCTCAGACTGACTCCCGTCGCGCCACCAGCAGCCCATCCTCGCGCTCCACCCTAATCGCAAAGTTATGCGAGTCAATCGTCAGCGCCATCTCCCTGTCTTCCGGCGGAAAGTGTGGCTTGGTGGGGTCGTCGTACTTCTGAGACTCTTCTCCCGCCAGAACCAGGGTCCTGACCGCTTCGTGATCCGGTCTTCTCCCTTGGAACAGGTTCTTGAGGAACAGCGCGCACTGCTCGTCCTCGTCGGTGCGGATGCGGCCCTCCGAACCCATCGCGACGATAGTAAGCAGTTCAGGCCGCTGGCGGCTGATGGCCTCCACCGTCGCCGACGCCACCGCGAAAGACCCCCCGTACAGCTTCTCCGCCTGGGTAGCGGCGGTCATGCCGACCGTCCCCGCCCGCGTCGACTGGATGATCGTCTTTCCCTCTATGTCAGCGCCTGCCATCTGGGATGGCGAATTGTTGAAGTCGAAGCCCTCCGGCCTCATGCCTCCGACCTCGCCCACGCACAAGTCTCCCACACCCTGTTCTCTCAAAGCGATGGCTTCCTCGACCTCCGCCACCAGCGCTATCTTCTCTGCTCCTCTGGACAGAGCGACGGCCGCGGTCGTGTAGGCGCGAAACACATCTATGATTATCACGACACCTGACGCTGCGCGGGCGCCTTCCAGCAGGCTTACAAGCCTAATCTCCATGCTGTGCGACTTTCCTTCGGAAGGAACAGAGGAAGAATCTATTCCCTGAACTCATGAGGAAGGACGAAGGTGATGTCTTCCTCGGCGCCTTCGATAGTCGTGACTTCCTCCGGCGCGATGGCGTTTATCACATCCATGATCAGGTCCTCGGGTGTAGATGCGCCCGATGTTATCCCGATGTTCTCCATGCCTTCGAGCCAAGCGAAGTCCAGCTCCTCCGGGCCATTGATCAGATACGCCGGAAGGCCGTTCCCCTCCGCCACCTCGCGCAGCCGGTTGCAGTTAGAACTATTGTGGGCGCCAATCACCAGAACGACATCCACTATGTCGGACAACTTATCCACCGCCTCCTGGCGGTTGGTAGTAGCGTAGCAAAGGTCGTTGCGCACTATGACGTCGGAGAAGTTCTCCTCGATCTGGTCAATTGCGCGCTGGGTGTCTCTGACTGAAAGGGTAGTCTGGGTAAGCACTGCGACAGGCGTTCCGCCGTCCCACTCCGGAATATTGTCCCGCTCTCGGTCGTCAACCAGGTGCATATTGGTCTGGCCCATTGTGCCTTTGACTTCTTGATGGCCGCGGTGGCCTACCAGGATCATCCTCCGACCCTCGTTCGCATACCGCTTCGCTTCGTTGTGCACCTTCGTCACGAGCGGGCAGGTCGCGTCAATCACGTTTAGGCCGCGCCTTTCGGCCTTCTGGAAGTCCTCGGGCGGCGAACCGTGAGCGGAGAAGACTACCGTCGCGCCCTCGGGTATCTCATCAACGTCTTCGACCGTCCTCGCGCCCTTGCTCTCAAGGGAATTGACCACATAAGGGTTGTGAACGATCTGGTGTTTTACATACACCGGATGAGGATACTTCCGGAGCGCCAACTCCACGATGTCTATTGCGCGCACGACGCCCGCGCAAAATCCTCTGGGTATGCCGAGGAAAACCTTCATTGAATCCCTCCCTCCGAAACCGTCCGCAAACCTGCCAGCGAATTGTAGCATAAGCGGGGATTGATGGTTATACTACTCAGGAGTTTTCCCAACTCTCCAATTCTAGGGGGATTATCCTGATGAGACTGGCGCAGAGAATGACCAGATTAGGTACCGAGACGGCATTCGAGGTTCTGGCCAAGGCCCGCCTGCTCGAAGCCGAGGGGATGGACGTGGTGCACCTCGAAATCGGCGAACCCGATTTCGACTCCCCATCCAATATCGTTGCGGCTGGCAAGAGCGCGCTGGACGACGGCTTTACCCACTACGGCCCTTCGCCCGGATTCCCCGAGCTGAGAGACAGGATTGCCCAGGAGATTAGGGACACCAGAGGCGTTCACGTAACCGGCGACAATGTCGTCGTTACCCCCGGTGGCAAGCCGATCATGTTCTTCCTCATCATGGCCCTTGTGGATCGCGGCGACGAGGTCCTCTACCCGAACCCGGGCTTTCCTATCTACGAGTCCATGATCAACTTCGTCGGCGGCGTCCCGGTGCCGATGCAATTGCACGAGTCCAGAGACTTCAACATAGACATAGATGAAGTCGAAGAGAAGATAACGAGCCGCGCCAAGCTGATGATAGTCAACTCACCCAACAATCCCTGCGGCTCAGTCATGTCAAAGGACGATCTGGAACGCCTGGCGCATATCGCCATGGATAACGACATCGCGGTTTTATCAGACGAGATATACAGCGGATTCCTCTACGAAGGCGAGCATCACTCGATATCATCTTTCCCCAACATGAGAGAAAGAACCATTATCCTGGACGGTTTTTCCAAGTCCTACGCGATGACCGGCTGGCGCATCGGCTACGGCGTGATGCCGCTGGAACTCGTCGAGCCGATTTCAAGACTGGTCACCAACAGCGTCTCATGCACTGCCGGATTTACGCAGGTGGCCGCGCTGGAAGCCCTCGATGGACCCAGAGAAGACGTTTACTCCATGGTGGCCGAGTTCAAAGAGCGCCGCTCGATCATCGTCGACGGCTTGAACTCCATCAAGGGCATTCGCTGCCCGCTTCCAAAAGGCGCGTTCTACGCCTTCCCCAATGTGGAAGAGACCGGAATGAGCAGCCGCCGGTTTGCCGACGATCTGCTGACGGAAGCGGGAGTCGCCTGCCTGCCCGGGGAGTCATTCGGGCAGTACGGCGACGGGTTTGTGCGCTTCTCTTTCGCCAATTCCACTCAGAATATCGAAAAGGCCCTCGACCGTATCGAAAACTTCGTTAAGAAGGCTACCGCATGACACTTTCCCCGGAGCGATCATCTCACCCCTATCACATGCACGACGCGATCATGGGCCAGCCACAGGCAATCGCTCGCGTGATTACGGGCGAAAGCGGCAACGTCAGCGCCTTGGCGGATTTGGTTCAGAAGTCCGCGAGAGTGCACGTCGTAGGCATTGGCACATCTTGGCACGCCGCCCTGGTTGGCGAAGACCTCCTCAGAAATCACGCCGGTAGGCGCGAAGCGCGCGCCTGGAACTCCTACGAGTTCTGCGACCGCCCCCCACTCCTCACCGCGGATGACGTCGTCATAGTCCTCAGCCATCGGGGCACCAAGACCTACTCGGCCCGCGCCTTGGAACTGGCGCGCCACTCCGGAGCTGCGACCGCCCTGCTGACCGGAATCGGCTCGGATGCCCGCCGCGACCTCGCCCAGGTCGTCGTGGAAACATCCCAGCCGGATCCCTCGTCCGCTTTCACGATCAGCCATACGTCCGCGCTGACCGCCCTCACCATGCTCGCCGTCGCATTGTCCGGAGGAGACCCCGCCGATTCCCTCTCGAACCTGCCGGATGCCGTTCAGGACGCAATCTCCACGGAAGACGCGGTTAAGGAGTGGGCGGCGGCATCCACTGACATTCAGCGCTTCTACTTCGTGGGTACGGGAACAAACGCGTCCACCGCGTATGAAGCCGCCCTCAAGATGAAGGAAGCCAACTACACCACCACTGAGGGACTCCATCTCGAACAGTACCTGCACGGCCCATTCGTCTCCACCGATGAAGGATGCCTGG
This sequence comes from Dehalococcoidia bacterium, assembly GCA_012270665.1. The sequence continues at coordinate 1,929 of JAAXHY010000230.1, read as the reverse complement.
TAACTTTCATCGCGCCTCCGTCAGATGATTCGGAGAGCAGGATAATCGACTTCATTAACGCGATCACCGAGGTCGGACCGGGGAGGATGGCTGTCCTTCCGCCTCCGTCAGATGATTCGGAGGACAGGGTGATCGACATCATTAACGCGGTCAACGAGGTCGGAGCGCGGACGGCGGCTGTCCTTCAAGAGGGTGACTCCGCCAGGTCCGACCTCGTTGACACCGCTGTCAGCGTGCCCCATTGCCCCGAAATCTTCGACCCAATCGTATATCTTGTCCCACTCCAGCTTTTCACCTACTGGCTGGCTCTGGAACTCGGATGCAACCCCGACGTCTTCAGGCTCGATGATCCCAAACACGTAGCCGCTCGCCGCCACTATACGCTTTAGCGACATTCACGTGCGCCCAAACAATGCGTAATTTCAGAATCGCGCTTGCACAGATAAACCCCACAGTTGGTGACCTTGAAGGCAACACCCGGAAGGTCATTCGCTACATGGAGAGGGCGCGCGAGATGAAAGCCGATCTGGTGGCATTTCCCGAACTCGCCATACCGGGCTACCCGCCTGAGGACCTTCTCCTGAAACCCCAGTTTCTGGAAGAGAACCGTCGGCATATGGAGAACGTCGTCGCTCAGTCTAAGGAGATAGCGGTCATACTGGGCTTCGCGGACGCCGCGGACGCTGAAGTGTACAATGCGGCGGCCATCGCATACGACGGTCGGCTCATAGACGTCTATCACAAGATGTTCCTGCCCAACTATGGCGTCTTCGACGAGGACCGGTACTTTCGCGCAGGAGAAACATGTCCGGTTTACGTGATCAACGGCACATCCGTCGGCGTCAACATCTGCGAAGACATCTGGTACCCGGTCGGACCAACTGTCGTCCAGCGTAACGCGGGCGCGGAAGTAATAGTCAACATCAACGGTTCGCCCTTCCACGCCGGCAAGCGCCGCTTCAAGGAGAAGATGCTGGCTACACGCGCCGCGGATAATGAACTGTTCCTCGCATACGTCCACATGGTCGGTGGCCAGGACGAGTTGGTGTTCGATGGCGCGAGCATGGTCTTCGATCCGCAGGGAGACCTGGTAGCGGCGTCCGGTCAGTTCGTAGAAGACTTGCTCGTCCTCGATCTGGACGTCCAGTCGGTCTTTCGCTCACGCCTCCGCGAACCCAGGCCGCGCAAGGAGAATCCCGAATCCCTGAGAGAGGTAGGAAACCCTAGGCTCGTTCGTGTCTCCGAGTGGGACGAAACTCACAGACCCGCAGAGCAGGCCGCTACCGGGAGTTTCGGAGATGTCTATGACGGCGCGGAGGAGATATACCAGGCCCTCGTGATCGGAACGCGCGACTACGTGCGGAAATGCGGCTTCAGCAAGGTCCTGGTCGCGCTGTCGGGCGGGATAGACTCCAGCCTTGTCGCCGCTATCGGAGTGGATGCGCTGGGCAGCCACAACGTCGTCGGCGTCTCCATGCCGTCCGAATTCTCATCCGAAGGCAGCGTTGTTGACGCGAAGCTGCTGGCCGACAACCTCGGAATTGAACTCTGGACCATACCGATAGAGCAAACCTTCGGATCTTTCATGAACTCCCTCGCGCCTCAGTTCGAAGGCACAGACTGGGGCGTAGCCGAAGAAAACATCCAGTCCAGGATACGCGGCAACCTGATAATGGCCCTCTCCAACAAGTTCGACTGGCTCGTTCTCACCACCGGCAACAAGAGCGAAATGGCAACCGGGTACGCCACCATCTACGGCGACATGTCCGGCGGATTCGCTGTCATCAAGGACGTGCCAAAGGTCATGTGCTACGACCTCGCCAGGTTCAGAAACTCCAGGGTCGGCGCTGACATTATCCCGCAGGCCGTGATTGACAAGCCGCCCAGCGCCGAACTCCGACCCGACCAGCTCGATCAGGACAGCCTCCC
>JAAXHY010000589.1 GCA_012270665.1 Dehalococcoidia bacterium | reverse complement strand
GACATGGCGAACATGGAGGAGGCGAAACTGCTGCGCGCCCCCAAGTCCGTGCGAGTGGACGACGAGGGCCGCATGTACATCCCAGACTACCGCTCATACCGCGTCCAGGTCTATCTCAACGAGGCCATCCCCCTCGACGAAAGCCAGATGTCCGCCCCACTAAGGGCGCCAACGCTGGCGACGGTCTAGCCTCCGAAAAACAATCTAGCTGAACTAAGGGCGGCGTTCCTATAGGAACGCCGCCCAGCGCTTTTGCAGATATAGACTACGATGTCCCGTACGTCACATTTGTTAAGATAGAGTCAAGAATGGGAAAATCCGACTCCAAGGGCAATTGAACTCTATGTGAGGCTGAAGTTCAATTCTCTCAAGTCCTGCGTCTCGCCGAAAGGAGGCTAGGCTATGACTCAATCCGCATCCCGCCGGGTATGGTCTGTGGCAGAGGCCAGGGAGAACCTCCCCGAGATACTCCGTCTTGCTGAAGAACATGGTCCGCAGCGTATCGGAGATACCAAAATCTTCACCCTAGCCCCTGAACTGGATCAGCCTGCCGAAAGGCCAGATGACATACCATTGGGCCGCTGGCTTGTCGAGAACACACCCAGGGGAACCAATCTTGAAATTCCGAGCCGCCGCGAAAATGGACGCGAAATTCCATTCATCAACGACACAGACGAATGAATAGCTATCTGCTGGACACTAACGTGATCTCTGAGTTGTCGAAACAGAGTCCGAACCCGGGCGTCGTGAACTTTCTGCTATCCTCGGATGTTATGTGGTTATCGGCAATCGTGGTATATGAGCTTGAACTGGGTGTACAAATCCTACCGGAAGGTCAACGCCGCGACAGACTAAAGGACTGGTTGTCCCGGATCGTGGACAGTTTTCGCGGATGCATATTGCCCATTCGTCGTCAGGAAGCCGAGATTGCCGCTTCGTTCCAAGCCCGAGTACATAGGGATGGTGGAAGGTTGGAATTGGCCGACGCGCTCATTGCGGGGACGGCTGAAGCACGTAGCCTCTCGCTTGCGACCCTTAACGTCAGAGACTTCCGGGGTCTTGACATTGACACTGTGAACCCTTGGGACGTTCTCTGACGCAATCAGTGAGTGGCGTTGTGCGTCATTGACCCCAATCACTCCTCCTAGTCCGCGCCCGCCGAAGTCGGAGCCCTTACCCGTCCGGCCGCAGACTGCGATTCGTCCTCCGGCAGGCGCTCCTTCTCCCAGTCCGGTATCAGCAGCCTATTCGTGGGTTCTAGGAGGACGATGCTGACCGCGCCCGCCACGCTGGCTATGACGGAGATTATCAGGGCCAGGTCGTAACTGCCCATCATGTCGAAGATTACTCCGCCTATCCAGCCGCCGAGCGCCATTCCCAGGCCTGCGCCAAGCATCTGGAAGCCGTGGACGGAGCCGACCGGCGCGAATCCGTAGTACCTGCGGTTGAGTATGGGGAATCCGCCGGCCTCGCCACCGTATCCGATTCCGAAAGCGGCAGCGAAGGCAAAGAATAGCCACACGTCGTGCGTCCAGAAGAGCATTATGACGGTGAGTCCCTGGATCAGGTAGGCGACCGCCATGACCGTCTTTGGACCATACTTGTCGCACAGCACCGGAGTGGCCAGCCGCGTAATCATGCTAACCGCGGACATGGCGGTCACCAGGCTCGCCGCTACCACCAGCGAGATACCCTCGTTGACAGCTATAGGGATGATGTAGATCAGGATGATCGCGTGTCCCACGCATCCGAGGAAGTGTATAGAGCTAAGGTTCCAGTAGGCGGCGGTGCGGCGCATATACCCGGTGAACTGCTTGACCCTTTCCACGGGCGGCTTCTTCGCGCTGATCTCGGGGTCGCCAGGGACGAATCCGTAGGGATCCACGCCGTGGTCGGAGGGCTTGTTCTTATAGACGGCTATCAGTCCCGCCATTATGACCGCCGAGACGATAGCGGTTATCCAGAAGGTGTCCTTCCAGCCGAACTGTTCGATCATATAGCCCAGCAGAGGCGTGGCGAGCGCGGGCCCGAGCCCCCAAGCCGCCATCAGTATTCCCATGCCCAGTCCGAGCTGCCTTCGGAACCAGGTCATTGCGGACGGAATCAGCGGCACCAGGAAGATGGCCTGCGCTATGCCGAGCATCACCCCGAACGTGACGTAGAATTGCCACACTTGGTTGATGACGCCGGTCAGCATTATTCCTATGATGAACAGCGTACAGCCGATGATCATGGCCTTGCGCGCGCCCAGCCTGTCGCCCAACGATCCGGCCATTGGGGAGGCGAGCGCGGTTACGACGCTGGAGAGCGCGTAGGCCATTGTTATCGCCCCCTGGCTCCAACCGAACTCGGCGCTGAGCGGCTCGATGAAGACGCCGAACGCCATGCGCACCGACGATCCAACCATCTGCATGACGGCGATGATGGAGACTATCACCCAGGCGTAGTGCCAATAGAAGATGCGCGGACGTTGAGGGGTCCTAAGAGACGATGGGGGCTTAGCTGTGGTCAAGTTGTGTTCCTATTGGTACGCTTGTTTAGAAATGGAGAGTCCTGGGAGGCGCATTAGTGTAGTGGACAGATTAGCAAGGCCGCGCGCTCCCAGGCGACGCCTTCCGTGTCCGAGGCTATGGACCGGTACGCAGGGATACCATCCATACTCGCTGCCCGAAAATTCCGCGCCTCGATGTTGTTGCTGGCAGCCCATCCCGCCAGATAGATCGTGATCGCCAGGCTGACGACCACCACGATGACGAACTGGATAGGCAGACCAAATATCCGTACCCCGCTCCTCATGTGTCTCTCCTCTGCGAGTCGTGGAGACTGTTGATTAGCGCCCATGCGGCGCGGAACTGAAATGGGCGCTGACGCTCGAATTTGGGGTTGCAACTGCAACCGTGCCGTAGAGCGGTCAACGCTGCTTCCAGATGTCCACCAGCCGCTGGCCATCGTCGTCGGACACACCCCACATCTGGAAGTGGACGCGAACGTCCTCGTAGAGAGTCACGTCACCCGGCTCGGCGTCGGGGTCGCGGTAGGCCTCGACGCTGACGTCCATCCAGTCCAGAGGGATCTCCTCCTCACTGGCGATACGCTCGATCATGTTGACCGCGCACGCCGTTATGCCGGATAGGAAGAACTCCCCCGCCCCGACCTCCTCGCCGCCCGAGTCGTCGGCGACCCAGTGGTGGCTTCGGGCATTGGAGATGGCGCGTCCCAATGTCCCCGTGCTGTAGCTCCGCACTCTGTAAGCAAGGTCAAGCTCTGCCATTGCCGCCCCCTTTTACTTGGAGTTATCGGTTGTTAGTTCTCAGTTATCAGTGCTGGATCGGAAGCGCTCCGAACTGATTACTGATGGCTGACCACTGTAAACTACTCGCCGTTTATAGCGCGCCAGAGGTCTTCGCCGTTGGACTTCCACCAGCCGTGCAGGATGGTGATGTCGGTTCCGATGGAGAAGTGGCGCACACCCATGTCGAGGTACTTCCTGGCTTCGTCGCCGGACTGTATCTCGGCGCGCGCCGCGACTCCGGCTGCGACCGCGGACTTGAATACTTTATCGTGCGCCGCCACCACGTCGGGATGGTTGCGCTGTCCGGGCTTGCCTATGCTCACCGAGAAGTCGGAGCCGCCCCACTGCACCATGTCCAGACCGGGGAGTTCCAGGATCTCATCGAGCTCGTCCACCGCGCCCTTCTTCTCGATCATCACCGCGGCGACAGTGTCCTGCAGCGCCTTTACGTACTCGGCTGATCCGCCATATCCCATGTACGTGTGGCGACGTGTAGCGACACCGTACCAGCCCTTGTCGTCAGGCGTGTCCGGCTTGATGGTGAGGATCTGCTCGCGAACGTCGTCAGCGGAGCGGGCGTCGGTGAAGAGCACGCTTCCGAAGCCGGATCCGACAGCGCGCTGGGCAAGGTATGCTTGGTGGCTCTGGTCCACCTTGATCATCATACCCATGTCGAATAGCTCGGCGGCTCGGGCGAGGTTGTCGAGGTCGTGCAGGTCGGAGGGGCCGTATTCGGCCACGAATTCTACGTAGTCGTAAATGCCCGTGTGGCCAACGGCCTCCACAACGGACGGCCAGGTGGAGTGAATATGCGTGCTGACGGTAGGCTCTCCAGACTCCAGTTTCTGTCTGAGTACATTTGGCTTCATGTGTTCATCCTCCGTGAACTGTTCTGTGGACGCGTGACAGGATATACCATTTTGTTCCCGTATGGGCGAATACGAGCGTGCGTAACGCTGGATAAAGTGGAGGCCAGATACGAGAATGTTCACACGGATGGATGGCAGGAAATGCAATAGTTGGGAGCGTAGAAGACTTGGCCGAAAACAAGACACAGAAGACGGGCGCGAGCGTAGAAGCCTTCGTCAACTCGGTCGAAAACAAGAGACGACGTGAGGATGGCTTTGCTTTACTGGAACTCATGAAAGATGTCACAGGGGAGCAGGCGGAGATGTGGGGGCCCAGTATCATCGGGTTCGGAGACTATCATTACAAGTATGAATCAGGCAGGGAGGGCGACTTCTTCCTCACCGGCTTTTCACCGAGGAAGCAAAGTCTTTCGCTGTACATCATGGCTGGGTTCGATGAGTACGACTCGCTGCTCGGCGCGCTAGGCAAGCACAGAAAGGGAGCTTCGTGCCTGTACGTCAACAAGCTCGCGGACGTGAATATGGAAGTCCTGCGCGAGTTGATTGAAAAGTCGGTCGAACAGGCGCGTATGAACAACGTTGCCGCGTAACCAGACTTCGGTCGCCGTTCACGGACGGCGCAGACCCAGATTGCCGCGCAGCGTATCAGCCTTGTAGTCCTTGTGGAAGACGCCTCTGCGCTGGAGTTCGGGAACGATCATCCTCACGAAGTCCTGGTATGCGCCGGGCAGGTAGGGAGCTGCCACCATGAAGCCGTCGCAGGCCTCGCTCCTGAACCAATCTTCCATCTCGTCCGCAATCTGAGTCGGACTGCCCACGAACACGGGCAGTTCCCAGATAGTCCCCCGCCTGCTCTGCTCGAGGAAATCCCCAAACGTGGGGTACTCGATTCCCGACGCCATCATCCGCTCCGCCAATCCGCGCGAACCGGATATCGAGTCGAGATGCTTGTCCTCGAGACGGTCTTCGGGCGCGTGTTGGCCGAAGTCATAGTTGAGAAGTTCGGACAGCAGCGCCGGGGTGTCAATCGGATGCGCGATACTCTCGATGTAGGAGAGTTTCTCCCGCGCCATAGACTCGGTCTCGCCAACCACGGCGTATGCCGCGGTAACGACCTTGAGGTCGTTCGGGCGCCTGCCGTGTCGCTTGGCGCGGGTCTTGAGATCGGTACAGATCTCCCTACCTGCGTCCATGGACCGGAATATGGCGAACACCGTCTCTGCCCAGCGGGCGGCGAACTCGCGCCCGCGTTCGCTCTGGCCCGCCTGCATGATGACCGGGTATCCCTGGGGCGGACGCGGCACTGTCAGCGGCCCTCTGGAACTCAGCCACTCGCCCTCATAGTTTAGTCGTCGCACCTTGTCAGGATCGGCGAATGTGCCCGTATTCTTATCCAGAACGAGCGCATCGTCCTCCCAGCTGTTCCACAGGCCCGTGATGATCTCCAGCGCTTCGTCGGCGCGGTCGTAGCGAGTGTCGTGTCCCTCGTGAGCGTCCGTGCCGAAGTTCTGTGCCTCAGAGTCGTTAAGGGATGTCACGACATTCCAGGCCGCGCGCCCGCCCGAAAAATGGTCGAGCGTGGAAAAGAGCCTAGCGATGTGGAAAGGGGCATGGTATGTCGTCGAGTACGTCGCGCTGACACCCAGGTATCTCGTGGCAAGCGTCATGGCCATGACTACGGGGATGAGATCGAGCTTGACCGCGCGAATGCCGTGCCTGATGGTGTCTTCCACCGAGTCGTTATACCGGCTGGGCATGGCAAGGCGGTC
>JAAXHY010000467.1 GCA_012270665.1 Dehalococcoidia bacterium | reverse complement strand
GACTGGAGACTCAGGACGGTCTGGAGCTTGCGAGTTTGTCAGTCAGGGTGGAGGAGAAAGGTCCGGATCCCGCGCCCGCCACTTCTTCTTCACTGGAGAGACTGTTTCCGTCTGCCACATGGACGATTGTGTCCGAAGACCAGCCCGAAGTGAGCGGGTCCCCGTCCTCTAGTCTCCCACTGCCGCCTGAGCCTTCTCTAACTATGACCGTTCTAAACGGCGCCGACCTTCTGATAGAGGTGGAGCCTATGAGCGGCATACAGAAGTACCAGGTCGGAGGTCGGCACCGGTCCTCGTCCACCGATCCCTGGCCCGAATGGGTGTTTATAGAACTACCTGCGGACTGGACATCCAATGGCACGGCGGAGGATGTAACCTGTGGCATATACGAGATAAAGTTTCGAGCGAAGGGAGACGGCATCACCTACAGAGCGGATTGGGGACCGTGGACGGATGTGAAGTCAGCGGAGATACCGTTGTGCGCTCCGCCCGCGCCGACGAACTTCGATGTGAGCAAAGTGGGCGAAGGAAAGGTACGTCTGACATGGACTCAGGTCAGCGGTATTCAGGCGAGCGTCGTGGCCTTCATCAATACAGAAGACTATGATGATTACAAAATAGTGTATCTCGATGGGACCGTGACCCAGTATGAATTCAGTGGGATGAAGTGCGGCATTGGGTATGGCTATCTAGTTGGAGTCCAAGGCGACGGCGTCAAGTATAGAGACGAGCGGAGCTATGCACCGCTCGTTGAATACACGCTCGAATGTCCTACGCCTACTGCCACTCACACGCCCAAGCCAACCAAGACGCCTCTGCCCACCGCTACTCCTACGCCCGCGCCTACACCCACCAAGACACCTAAGCCTACTGCCACACCCACACCCACGCCTACCAAGACGCCTAAGCCCACTGCCACACCCACACCCGCGCCTACCAAGACGCCTATGCCTACTGCCACGCCCACGCCTCCAGACCCGGTCCCGAGTTTCGGAAACGCGACAATCGAGCAACAGATGTTTCATGTAGGGAGAAAAGTAAACCTCATTCTGCCTGAGGCCTCGGGCGGAGATGGCGCTCTGACATACAGCGTCTCACCGGTTGTCAGCAACGGCATGTCCTTCGATGCGACAACGCGCGCCATCAGCGGCGCGCCGATTTCCGTAGCCGGTACAGTTATCTATACATACACTGCAAGAGATGAAGATGAGGATACTGCCCGGATCAGGTTCGGTATGACGGTGTTCGATATCTCCCTAACTGCCGGAGGGGTTCCGCTCCAAGCTAGTTGGTGGGGAGTCCTGGACAGAGGAAGCCTGAAAATCAAAGACTCCATTCCCAGGGTCAGGGACGATCAATTCTGTGTCAAAATCCCGGCCAGCGTGGGATTCCAGGTATCCACCAGCACTTGCGCATGGCCACCCGCGCCGCCAACTTCGTCGGATATATTTTCGACTGATTGGGTTGACGAGGGTGGCGCAACTGACATAGTTCGATGCGGTCTGGGGTCAGGCGCCTCGGTCACCGTCGAGGTATGGGTGATGCCTGAGGAGGACAAAGTCCCGGTCCTGCTCAACTCTGAAGATATGGTCATACCTCGGGCATGGCACCGAAACGACAATGAGGTTCTGTATTATGTCAGGGGAACGGACGGTGATGTTGTCAATGGCGTCGCCACTGGAACAGACGAGGGGTTGTTTCCGTACAAAGAGGTGTCTGATTTGGATCCCCCTATCGCTTATCAGCCGAATGCTCTGCTTCTCGACCTCGATAACTATTCTGAAGCCGCAGAGGTATGGGATGAAGCGAGCGCCGTGGCGATGGGTCGGGTAAGCAGCGAGGCCGGAGCCGACCTGGTGATACAGGGTTATTGGGATCCTGGTCCCGATGAAGCAGACAAATGTAACGGAAGCGTCGCTTGTGTAATGAAGGGGGGTGAGTATCCTCATATAAGAGACGAAATCGCATTCTGGATAGAGGAGCCCCCGCGTTGGCCCGAAGAGAGGGTGAAGGAATGGACTACCGATTATGATAAGTCAATACGTATGGCAGATGAACTCGAATATTTGCCCTCGATGCTGATGCACGAGTTCGGACATGGGATTGGGTTGGGACACAGCGCGGAAGACAAAGACATAATGGGAGGCGCAGTGCGAGAGATAGGGTCTTGCTCTGTCGCAGTCAGGGCGGTTGATAAATGTGGTCTTTCGGATAGCGACGAGAATGGCGCGAAATCCACCTACCAGTACCACGTATTCCACACACTAGGAACCGAACAATGACGCTATACATGAATAGAGTGAGAGGGTTTGGCCTTATCCTGTCGACGCTCATGTTATGGGCTCTGTCCATACTGGCGGCGGCCTGCGGTATGAGCGATTCGCCGGTTTCAGACGCGACGTATGCGACGCAGACTCCCTTCGCAATTCCTACGTCATCAATTCTCACAGTGGAGTCTATTCCGAAGTCCGAAACTGCGCGGAATGAGTCTATGTCAGTTCCTGTTCTTCCGACTTCAACGCCGACCCCCAGCCCTCCGGCTGTCGTCATCAAACGCCAACAGAAGTCCGAGGACAGTCAGAAGGGGTCCGCATCGCCCCCGGTTCTTCCGCCCCCCTCCCTGACTCCGGTCTCACTGATTACCACAGTGGAGTCCGTTCCGAAGTCCGAGTCCGAGCGAAACCGGTCTGTTTCAGCCCCGGTTCTCCTGACTCCAACGCCAAGCCCCAGCCCTTCGGCTATCGCCATCGGGAGCCAACCCAAGTCCGAGCCGAGTGGATCCGTGTCGGCTCCGGTTCTTCTGATTCCAACACCAACACCTGAGATTCATTCTCATATAAACATAAGTTGGAGAGTTCCTCCCTCACTGGAGCAACAGATATTCCGTTCCAACGTGATAGCTCGCGCCTCGCTGGTGTTGGCGACCTCGACGACAGAGACCGTTCCGAGTGAGGAGGGCGTCGCTCCGACATACCGACCGGCGCATGAACTGCGGTTCGATGTGCATGAGTATCTGAAGGGGAGCGGACCGTCCCAGGTCATGGTGACGGTGTCCGGTCGCCACACCTACTCAACCGAGGCGGAGGCGCAAAGGGCCGCCAACTACTATCTATCCAGTCGAAACGCCGCCTGGGACGACCATGAGGGAGTGATCTTTCTTGATGTAGTGGGTTCAACAGGTGGTCTATACCACGAGGCTGCCTCATTGGATGGAGAAGCCAGCGCGTCCGGAGCGTCGGGAAGCGCGGCTTCCGAATCGCTCAGGTTCACCCAGTCCAACTATCTTTCCGGAGCGGAATGGGACTATACTATTGACACTCTCAGCCGCGCCTGGCTGCCGGCGCAGAATGTCGTAGTCGCGTCGGCTCAGTCTTCTACCTCCAGTCCGATGTTCATCACGGACGGATCGGAGTCGCCGCCTCCATTGATCTCTCTGGCGGACCTTCGTTCTGAGATAGCGAAGATGGACGCTTTGATGAAGGCGGGGGAGGGCATCGAGGGATACGACGGCTGCGTCTCTCTCAGAATTGGACGTGAACGAACTCGCCGCGCGGATCCGTGGATTCCAATCGAGTTTGATAGAGAGGTAACTTCCGGTTCCTCGGAGGGAACCGAAGTTTTCAGAGAGAGCATCGCCGGTCATTTTCCTTATTGGGGGGAGCCCAAGTACAGCAATTTCTGGCTCAACGGCGCGCACAGCAACCTCTTCCAGAGTGTGGCCGCAGACGACGATTCCTCGCCGGGCAATGGGTATGATCAAACTCTCAATATCTCCCGCCCGCTACCCTCTGGATCATATGTCGTTCGCTATAACTGGCAGCATTATAGA